>CANGZG010000146.1 GCA_947458415.1 Comamonadaceae bacterium
TAACCTTGCAGGTTCTTGCAACCCTGCCAAGCAGGGTGTTTGCCGGCGTCATTCGCTTTGCGTCCGGCTTGGGTCGAACGTTGCGCCACGACAGCGCTGACATTCGCCAACAACACATCGCGGGCCAAGGTGGATTTGCCTGAACCACTGACGCCAGTGACGGCCACCAAACGCTGCAATGGCAGATCGATGTTCACTTGCTGCAAGTTGTGCAAGAAAGCACCCTTCACCCCGAGCCAGCCAGCGGATGAACCCGCCACCGCTCGGCGAGCTTGCAAGGGGTGTTGCATGGCGTGTTTGAGGTAGCGTCCGGTTTGCGAATCGGGTGCAGCCATGAGGTCTGACACCGACCCTTGCGCCACCAAATGCCCGCCACGCTTGCCCGCGCTTGGGCCGATATCGATGATGTGATCGGCGCGTCGGATGGTGTCTTCGTCGTGCTCCACCACCACCAGGGTGTTGCCTTTGTCGCTGAGAACTTTCAGTGCATCCAACAAGATTTGGTTGTCACGCGCATGCAGCCCAATGGTGGGTTCGTCCAAGACGTAACACACGCCTTGCAAATGGCTGCCCAATTGCGCAGCCAAGCGAATGCGTTGCGCTTCGCCGCCACTCAAACTGGGAGCGCCACGGTCAAGCGTCAAATAGCCCAAGCCGACGCTGTCGAGAAACTCGAGTCGGCTTTGAATTTCTGGCAACAAATCGCGTGCAATGTCCGCTTCACGCCCACTCAAGGTCAGGCCTGCTGCCCAAGCACGCATGCTTTGCACACTCATGCGCGCCAATGAAGTGATCGACACACCCGCAAATTTGACCGCCCGCGCTGTCGGATTCAAACGCGTGCCTTGGCAAGCACCACACACCTGATCGGTGAGGTCTTCCAATTCTGGTTCGGCAAAACTTTTTTCTCTGCCACGCTCTTGCGGGTCTTGCACCGAATCATCCATGGCTGCGCGCTGTTCGCGTGACAGCGTGATACCGGTCCCCACGCATTGCGCACACCAGCCATGCTTGCTGTTGTAGGAGAACAAGCGCGGATCGAGTTCTGCGTAAGAGGTGTCACACACGGGGCAAGCACGTCGCGTGGAGAACGCATGCAACACACCAATGTGCGAGGTGTCTTCGCCGCTCAGCATGGCCTGTTGCAAACCATCCAAGCCACTCAGCACATGCACGACGCCTTTGCCATGTTCCAACGCCGTCATCAACGCTTGGCGCAGTTCGGTTTCACGCGTGGGCTCTACCGTCATGCTGGCAATCGGCAACTCGACCGTGTGCTCCTTGAACCGGTCGATGCGTGGAAAACCGGTCGTCGGTAAAAACTGTCCGTCCACGCGCAAATGGGTGTAGCCGCGCGGGCGGGCCCAATCGGCCAATTCGGTGTAGACGCCTTTTCGGTTCATCACCAAAGGGCTGAGCAAGCCCATGTGTTGTCCGCGAAATTGTTTCATCAACAACGCCAACAAGCGTTCTGGGGTTTGCGGTTGCAATGCCGCATCGTCATGCACGCAATGCTGCGTCCCCAATTTCACAAACAGCAAGCGCAAGAAGTGCCAGACCTCGGTGGTGGTGCCGACCGTTGATTTGCGACCGCCTCGCGACAGTCGCTGCTCGATCGCGACAGTGGGCGGGATCCCATAAACCGCATCCACTTCAGGTCGACCAGCGGGTTGCACGATGCTGCGCGCATACGCATTCAAACTTTCCAAATAACGCCGCTGACCTTCGTTGAACAAAATGTCAAATGCCAACGTGGATTTGCCCGAACCGCTGACGCCAGTCACCACATTGAATTGACCACGTGGAATGTCCACGCTCATGTTTTTCAAGTTGTGTTCTTTGGCATTGACGATGCGTATGTGGTTGTTGAGCACCTGGCCCAGGTATTTGGCTGCGGGCTCGGCGACCACCACAGCGGGATGGCTTGGGACGGCAAGCACGCTTTTTTCATCGGTGAGCGAGGCCAGCGTCCCCATGGCCGCCACATACTCGCGCAAAGCCAAGCCGGTATGCGATGTCGGGTGTTCACGCAATTGTTCCGGCGTGCCCTCGGCCACCAAGCACCCGCCGCCTTCACCCCCTTCGGGGCCCAGGTCAATCAGCCAATCGCTGGCCCGGATCACATCCAAATTGTGTTCAATCACGATCAGCGAATGGCCTGCATCCAGCAGCCGACGCAACGCACGCATCAGCTTGGCGATGTCGTCAAAATGCAAACCGGTGGTGGGCTCGTCAAACAAGAACAGCACGCCTTTACGGGCAGCAGGTTGCCGACTCGACGACGCAGATTTCGCGGCTTCAGCCAAAAACCCAGCCAACTTCAAACGTTGCGCTTCACCACCGCTCAAGGTGGGCACGGGTTGCCCCAAACGCACGTAGTCCAAACCCACATCGACGATCGGCTGCAAGGCGCGCAACACATCACGGTCGTTCGCAAACAGTTGCACCGCTTCGCTGACAGTCAAATTCAACACATCGGCGACATTCAAAAACAACGGCGGCTCATTGGCCGAGGGTTTGCGCTCGATCTTGACCTCGAGTATTTCGGGTCGATAGCGTTGGCCATCGCAGTCGGGACAGCGCAAATACACGTCGCTCAAAAACTGCATTTCCACATGTTCAAACCCAGAACCCCCACAGGTGGGGCAACGGCCATCGCCGCCGTTGAAGCTGAATTTCGACGCGGTGTAACTGCGTTGCCTGGCCATCGCCGTGTTGGCGAACAGTTCGCGCACCGCGTCCCAAGCGCCCACATAACTCGCCGGGTTAGAGCGCGCGGTTTTGCCAATCGGTGACTGGTCCACAAACACCACGTCACTCAAATGGTCCGCGCCCAATAAACGGTCATGGGCACCTGCCGATTCGGTGCTCTTGCCGAAATGCCGCAGCAAAGCAGGCGCCAAAATGTCTTGCACCAAGGTGGATTTGCCCGAGCCACTGACCCCGGTCACGGTGACCCAGCGTTGCAACGGAAACTCCACGCTCAGGTGTTGCAAATTGTGTTCGCGCGCACCTTCAAGCACCAAACGCGGCGTGGCATCGGTGACCATGCGCTTCAAGCCCACGCCGACTTGTTTGCGCGCACCCAAATACGCGCCGGTCAAAGTGTCGGCTTGTTTCAATTGCGCGGGCGTGCCGTCAAACACCACTTGCCCGCCGCGCTCACCGGGGCCGGGCCCCATGTCAACAATCCGATCGGCTGCGAGCATCACCGCCGGGTCATGCTCAACCACCACCAAGGTGTTGCCTGCATCACGCAAGCGCAACATGGCTTGGGTGATGCGGTGCATGTCGCGTGGATGCAAACCAATGCTCGGTTCATCCAACACAAACAAGGTGTTGACCAACGAAGTGCCCAATGCCGTGGTCAAGTTGATGCGCTGCACTTCACCCCCACTGAGCGTGCGGCTTTGCCGATCCAAACTCAAATACCCAATGCCCACATCACACAAATATTTCAAGCGTGTGCGTATTTCGTCCAACAGCAAATGCAATGCTTGCTGTTCTGCTTGGGCATGCGCAGTGAGTGACGCGTCCGAGGCCATGTGGTCAAAGAACGCACGCAAGCGGTGAATCGGCATGAGCATCATGTCGTGCAAGCACAGACCTGGAAGCGCTTCGAGTTGGCTGCGCGACCATGGCACGCCTTGCGGCAGAAAACGTTTGTCTTTGGGCAGCGCCAACTCTGCGCCTGCTGCACTGCCGATGCGCCACAACAAACTGTCGGTCTGCAATCTGGCGCCATGGCAATCGTTGCACAAGGTGTAGGAACGGTACTTCGACAACAGCACACGGATGTGCATCTTGTAAGACTTGGTTTCGAGGTATTCAAAAAACCGTTTGACGCCATACCATTGCTGGTTCCACTTGCCATTCCAGTGGGGCGAGCCATGGATCACCCAGTCTTGTTGCTCGGCCGTGAGTTTGTACCAAGCGGTGTCTCGCGGAATGCCCGCCGTCTCGGCATGACGCATCAAATCGTCTTGGCATTCTTGCCAAGCGGGGGTTTGCATGGGTTTGATCGCGCCCATGCGCAACGTCATCTTGTCGTTCGGGATGACCAACCCGTAATCGACCCCAATGACTCGCCCAAAGCCTTTGCACGTGGGACACGCACCCGCTGGCGAGTTGAATGAAAACATCGAAGGCACAGGGTCGCTGTAGCGCAAATCGCTGTCCGGGCAATGCAAGCCTGTGGAAAACCGAAACGCTTGGCCAATGCTGTCGCTGTCGGCTGACGCGGGCATGCGGTAGGCGGTCATGCGGCCATTGCCGCGTTGCAATGCCAATTCAATCGCTTCCATGGCGCGCACATGCTCGACCTGTTGCAAGCGAAAACGGTCTGCCACCACATCCAGCAATTGGCGCTGATCGTCAACCGCTGTTTTGGATTTGGCGGACTTGGCCGCGGTTTTTTTCGCAGCGCCAGCTTTCGGCTTGGCAGTCGGTTCGCTGCTCGCCGTCACTGTCACTTGGCGTTGCGTGTGTATGCGGGTAAAGCCGCTGGCACTCAACCATGTTTGCAATTCTTCGGCGCTGGTGTTGGCCGGCAATTCCACCGGAAACGTGATGACCCAACGCGGATCGCCTTCGCTGTGCGACATCAGCTTGTGAAAAATGCTGTCGGCCGTGTCATGCTCAACCGCTTGGGCCGTTTGCCGGTCAAACAATTGGCCTGCGCGTGCGAACAACAGTTTCAAATGGTCGTTCAACTCGGTCATGGTGCCCACGGTGGAGCGTGAACTGCGCACCGGGTTGGTTTGGTCAATCGCGATCGCGGGCGGCACGCCTTCGACCTTGTCCACCGCCGGGCGGTCCATGCGGTCCAAAAACTGTCTGGCGTAGGCGCTGAAAGTTTCCACATAACGCCGCTGTCCTTCGGCGTACAAGGTGTCGAACACCAGGCTGGATTTGCCCGACCCGCTGGGACCGGTGAACACGGTCAACTCGTTGGTGCGGATGTCGATGTCAATGTTTTTGAGATTGTGCTGACGGGCACCCCGGATGCGTATAAAACCTTGGCTCATCCCGCCATTATTCACCGAGGTAGGCGGCTCGCACTTTCGGGTCGTGCAACAGGGCTTTTGCGTCACCATGCATGCTGATCTCGCCAGATTCCATGACATACGCACGTTGCGCCATTTTGAGCGCGCGGCTGGCGTTTTGTTCCACCAACAACACCGTCACCCCCATGGCGGCCACCTCGGCAATCACCTCGAAAATTTTGTCGACCATCAGCGGCGACAAGCCCATGGACGGCTCGTCGAGCAGCAACAACTGCGGGCGACTGAGCAACGCGCGACCCATGGCCAACATTTGCTGCTCACCGCCCGACAACGTGCCCGCCAGTTGCGCACTGCGTTCTTGGAGCCGGGGGAACAACGCAAACACACGGTCCATGTCGGCTTGGATGCCCGCCTTGTCAGAACGCAAATACGCGCCCATTTGCAAGTTCTCAACAATGCTCATGCGGGTGAACACACCGCGTCCCTCGGGCACCATGACCAAGCCTTGCTTGACCAGGTCCCAAGGCCCTTGCCCGCGAATGTCGCGCCCGAGGTAGTCGATCTGCCCGGCAGACGGCAGCAACAAACCGGTGAGGGCTTTCATGGTGGTGGTTTTACCCGCGCCGTTGGAACCGATCAACGACACCAATTCGCCTGGGTGGACTTCAAAATCCACGCCCTTGACCGCTTGGATACCACCATAAGCCACTTGCAAACCACGCACCTGAAGCATCGCTGCCATGTCAGTGGTCTCCTGTGCCGAGGTAGGCCTCGATGACCTTGGGATCGGCCTGCACCTGTGCCGGTGTACCCTGCGCGATTTGCTTGCCGTGGTCCAACACCGTGACCGCGTCGCACAAGCCCATGACCAATTTCACATCGTGCTCGATCAACAAAATCGTGCGGCCATCGTTGCGAA
>CANGZG010000147.1 GCA_947458415.1 Comamonadaceae bacterium
ACAACATCACCAACGTCAGCCAACCGGTGTTGACAGGCTTGGTGCCCTACGATGCCGATGCGGATTTGATCGTGCGTTTGTTTGACAGCACCGGTATTCAATTGGTCAGTGACCAGAACTCGCCGCAGATCGACAGCACTGGCAAATTCAGCTTCACATTGAACCCGTCTTGGTTGAGCGCAGGGGATGCCACCAAATTCATTCTCAAAACCTACGATCGAAAAACCGGCACTGAAAGCGGGACGTCCAAAGAGGTCACCGTCACGATAGACACGACCAGCGATGCGAATGCATTCTCGGTGGACCCGGTGACTGACGACAACGTCGTCAATTACGATGAATTCAACAATGCCAATGCACGCCCTGTGATTCAAGGCCGCTCAGAGGTCAATTCGGAACTCACGATCGTGTTGTCCAAGACCGTTGGCGACCAAGTCATCAGCCAAACCATCACGTCTTCGCAAATCGTTTACAGCCTGGGCGCGGATGGCAAAGAATACTGGAGCACCGAATTCACCCAAAGCATGGGCAATGTGTTGGGAGACGGTCGCATCGACATACAGGTCACAGCGAAAGACAGGGCAGGCAATGCTTACACCCACCCGCCGACCTTCTTTGACCTCAAGCGCGGGCAATTGACCGCGCCCGTGATGTTGGACTTGAGGCAGGCTGACGACACCGGTGTCAGCGACGCGGACAACATCACCCAAGGGCAAGCGGTCTTGGGCAACCCGGCGGTTCGCCACATCACCCTCACCGGCAACACCAACACCACGGCCAATGTGGAAGTCACCGTGTTCAATGACAAAAACAAAAATGGTGTGTGGGACGCCGGCGATGATGAGCTCGAGCGTTTTCAGCATTCAGGCTCGGGCCCGTTTGTCAGGCAATACCAATTGGCTGACGGCGAATATGTCTTGCTCAACAGCATCAAAGATGTCAGCAGTGGCCAAAGCTCTGCGCCCAGTGACAAATTGACCGTGGTCATCGACACCCAAATTGCCATGCCCAGTGACATCGTCATGGGCAACAACAACCAGATCAGTTTGGTGGAATATGTCAACAGCACGTTTGTGATCAGCGGCAAAGGCGAAGTCAATGCCACGGTTTACATCCAGCTCCGCAGCAAACTCTCACCTGCCACGGACTTGTTGGCACAGCCTTGGACGGCCCAAGTCAACACCGAGGGCCAATGGCGTTTGAATCTGTCCAAAGTGCAGCTAGACCTGCTGCCAGAAGGCGAATTGACCGCGTTGATTTACCAAAAAGACCGCGCGGGCAATGTGTCGCAAACCAGCAGCAACGATTTGGTGTACGACAAAACCCCGCCTGACATTCCCTCGCCGCAGCAAATCAGCAGCACCATCAGCCAGTTTTACAGTTCACAAAATCTCGCCACACCACCTTGGGAGCGGCCCAACCAAGGCGTGATTTGGACCGACTTGTACAGCTACGACAGCACCACCCAAGTCTCGACCATGCGCCATGTGTCTGTGCCTGTGGCGTTGCCCACCTCGGGCAGTTTGCTCAAAGTGGGTGATTCGGTCACCTTGACTTGGGGCAACCGAACGCTCGACCCGGTCACCGTGACCGCACAAGACCTGAGCCAAGGCTATGTGCATGTGAAAGTCGGTGGCGACATCATCGATGCCGTCGGCAAATCCGATGCCCTTCCAGTCAAGGCCTGTTTCAGCGACAAGTTGAACAACAAAAGCGCCGAGTTTTTGGTGCTGAACACGGTCAAAGTGTCGTTGGAATTGAAATCCCCCAGCTTGGATGTGTCTGACAGCAGTCAGAAAAATGCAGGGGATGTGTCAGGCACGGATGAGGTGTGGTACAGCAACCGCGTCACCCAATTCAAAGTCAAGGGCGTGGCAGAGCCGGGCGCGGTGGTCAAGGTGTACGCCAAACGCAGCGATGGCGTGGGCACAGAAATGGTCTTGGCCACCCTGACGGCAGACAGCATCACGGGCAATTACGAAAAAGTGGTGGATATGTCTTCGCTGTTGACGCTTGGCTTCAACTACACCTTGCAGGCTGAATCCACCATCGGACAACTGACGTCTGTCAGGAGCAACCCCGAAATCATCAACGTCAAAACAACCACGGTGACAGCCCCGGTGTTTGATGCACAAACATTGGGTGGCGATGGCCATGTCAACAGCCAAGAACGCAACAGCGGTGTGCTGATCAGTGGCAACACCGCACCCGGCTACGGAAAAATCCAACTCAAGCTCACCAACCTCAGCACCAATGTGGAGTACTACGTCCCCGCATTTCATGCCAATTCACAGGGCAAATGGTCTTACACCTTGGGCATCATCGATTGGGGCGTGGTGGGCGAAGGCGAGATCAAAGTCGAAGCACGGCAAAGCAACTTGTACGGTGACATCAGCACCTACCAAGCCATGCCCAGCACGGTGAAATTCGATGCCACGGTCACCGAGCCCTTGCTCAACACCGTCTCGGGTGACAACCACATCAACCAACTCGAATACCAAGCATCGGGTTCCACCGTGATTCCACTGAGTGGCAAAGCCGAGCCGGGCGCGGTGTTGACGCTCAAATTGGTGGGCGCCAATGGCCATGTGTATTCACCCAACACACCGCCCACGGTGTTGGCCGACAAGACCTGGGTGATGAACCTGAACAAAACCATTCTGGACCAGTTGGGGCCCGGGAAAGTGACGGTGGAATTGAGCCAAAAAGACCAGGCAGGCAATCAGTCCCCAGTCAGCCAAAACAGTTTCTTTTACCTTGACCTGTCGGCAGACGACTTGACCTTGTCAGCGGTGACCGACGACAACCAAGTCAATGACATCGAAAAAGACCAAGGTGTGACGCTCAGCGGCACAGCCGAGGCCGGTGCCTGGGTGCACATCACGTTGCGCCAAACGGGCAAGCCAGACTTGGTGTTGCCAGGCTTCAAAGCCAATGGCAGCAGTTGGTTGTACCCCTTGAGCAAAACCAGCTTGTCGGGGTACAGCGATGGTGTGGTGAATCTGCAAATCACGCAAACCGATGTGGCGGGCAATCAGTCCAGTATCCACGGCCAGTTCAAGCTGGTATCAAATGAAATCACCGAACCGACGGTCATCACCACGTGGGGCAGCAACCCCACGATCACGTTGGCTGATCAGCTCAGCAATTACCTGGTGCAAGGCACAGGACCCGCCAATGCCGAACTGAATTTCCAATTCGTCACAGCGGATGGCAAGCGGGTTGACATGCCCACAGTGGCTGTGGATGCCAATGGCAACTGGCAATGGGTGTTGACCCCGTCACAGTGGTCATCGGTACAAGGCAATACCCAGTTGCGCTATTGGTCAACCCGTGACGGTCTGTCCTCCAGCATCAAACAGCTGGCCTTGGTGATCGACAGCAATTTCCCCAGCCCATTCGTTGACGAAGTGGGCGAAGACGGCAATGTCAGCTTGCCAGAAATTGCCGCGTTGGCCGACGAAACCTTGGTGATCAAGGGTTCAGGTGAGTTGTACTCGACCGTGACTGTCAGTTTCAAAGGCAGCAACAACCTCAGCTTGCAACCCAAAGACGCGGTGGTCAGCAGCACTGACAAAACCTGGTCTGTGAGCTTGACCAAAGATGAATTGACGCTCTTGACCGATCAATCCGGCAAAGTCACGCTGACATTGGTACAAAAAGACAATAACTCGAACCGCACCTCGGTGGTGGTCACCAAGTCGTTTGATGTGGACATGCGGCCGCCGCCATGGCCGAGCATCAGCGAGCAGTCGGACGCCAAAAATTACAACACCGTGGCCTCAAACAATGCCAGCAATGCGGCGGACGGCACCGTCACCGACGCCGATGCCAAAGCCGGGGTGGACATCGCTGTGCCGATTGCCAAGGTGAACGGCAACTTTGTGCTCAGCCCCGGCGACAGCCTGAAGATCGTCTGGGGCGAACAAACCCTGACCAAAGTGTTGAGCCAATCCGATTTTCTGGTTGGGAAAAACCATGTCAAGGTCAAAGTGCCATTGGATGTGATTGCCAAAGAAGGGGAGAACGACAATTTGACGGTGTCTGTGGTGTACACCGACAAGTCGGGCAACAGCTCGCCAGCGTTGGCATTGATCACTGGACTGAAAGTCACGCCACCCCCGCCTGCACCGAGCATTGACATCGTCAGTTTGGATGGCTTTGTCAACAAAAAAGAAATGTCGGATTTGTTGGCTGATTCGAAAGGGTTGGTCATCAGCGGCCAGTCGACCAACACCAGTGGCAAGGTCAATTTGGTGTTCACCACCTTGCAAGATCAAATCAACCCGATCAAAACCCTGAACGACATCTCGGTTCAGCCCAACGGCAAATGGAGCAGCAGCCTCAGCAATGACTTGCTGAGCAAATGGGCCGATGGCCAGTACGTGGTGTTCGCTACCTTTACCGTCAACGGCAGAACCTCGGTCGTCAGCAAGTCGGTGTTTGAAATTGACAAAGTCCTTCCCGACAGTCCGCTTGCTGCGAACGTGGCGGCAGCCAGCATTGAAAACGCGCTGTCTGAGTTATCGGGTGGATTGATCCGTCCATGGATCAATGGCACAGGGCCCAATGGCACCACGGCAGACGTCGATCGGTATGACGCGGCGCTGGTCACTGAGGCGGCCAAGGATGCGTTGGTGCGGGTGGCTTTGCCGGCCAATGCGAGGAATGGCGACTTTGTGGTGCTGACCTGGGGCGGCACACCGCCAGCCGGCATTGACAACACCGTGACGCAGGCACTGACCAATGCCGACATTGCCAAGGGCTACATGTCGGTTCGGGTGCCGTCGTCGCTGATGTCGCTGATGGGCGACTTCAGTGGCAACCAGAAATTGACCGTGACCGCCCAGTTTTTTGACAGCGCCAAAAACCCGGGACAGTCATTTGAAGTGATCAAAGGCTTGGATGTCGATGCCGTGCCCCTGCCTGTCGCAGACGTCAGCACCAATTTTGGTGACTGGCTGAATTTGAAAACCGCAAAAGCAGGCTGGAAGTTTTTGGGCAGTTGCGCACCAAACGCTGAAATTGAAATGACCCTGCAAGGCAGTTCAGGGCACACCACCACCCCGCCTATTCGGCTGTGGAAAAACAATGGTGTGGTACAGACCACGAACGGGCAATGGGTCATCTCCTCGGGTTTAGACGAATCGTTGGCATTGGCGCTGGGTGAAGGCTTGGTGTTGGTCAGCATCATTCAGCGCGATGTCAATGGCAACCCATCGGAAGCATTTCAGACAAGTTTTCGCATTGACCTCACGCCGCCCGTGGCGCCACCGATTGACAGCATCAGCAAATTGACGTTTTCCAAGTACGCAGACGGCAAGACCATCACTGGCAAAGTTGAAAAAAATGCGGTGGTCACGGTTTACTATGAATTGCTGAATGACGCGGGTCAGCCAGTGTTCACCACGAGCAAAAAAACCGCCATGGTGGTGGACGACACATGGACCGATAAATTGACCAAACAGTCGTTCGATGAATTTCTCACCTACCTTGGCGCGAACAAGACCGGCGGGCAAGTGCGTGTCAAGGTCTACCAAACTGACTTGGCTGGCAATGACTCGAACGTTTCGGAAAAGCTGTTTCAATTTGAGTCCCGACCGTTACCTGCGCCAACCATCTCCAGTGTGAGCGGACTGGATTTCGCTGGCCCCACCCAAGACAGCGTGTTGAGCCAGTTGGACTTTTCAGGCAATTCCGAAATCACCATCAACGGCACCACCACCGTCGCTGACAGCAACGTGCATTTGGTCTTGAAAAAAGTGAATGGACTGAGCTTGACCTGGGACATTGCCGTACCCGCCAACACCTC
>CANGZG010000148.1 GCA_947458415.1 Comamonadaceae bacterium
CAACACGTCTGCCATCCAAGCGGGCGGTTTGGCGCCCTGACCGATGGCGACAAAGCAACCCATCAGGTTGCGAATCATGTGGTGCAAAAACGCGTTGCCTGCAAAATCAAAACGCCAGTAAGCCGTGTCAGGCCGTTGGCCAATGCGTTTGATCTGAACGCTGTGCAATGTTTTCACGGGGCTCAACGCTTGGCAGCTTGAAGCGCGAAACGACGTGAAGTCGTGTTCGCCGACGATGTATTGCACGGCTTCTTGCATCGGTTGCAATTGCATGGGCCGAAACACCCACCCCACCCGCCCGGCTTCCAAGCTGGGGCGCACCGGTGACTCCAAGCAAATGTAGGTGTATCGGCGCGCCACCGCGCTGGCGCGACAGTGGAAATGGTCAGGTACGGGATGCGCCCATTGAACGGCGATATCCGCAGGCAAATAGGTGTTGGTGCCGCGAACCCACGAGGACATGTCTCGTTCCAAGGGCGTGTCGAAATGCACCACTTGCTGCAAGCCGTGAACACCGCTGTCAGTGCGTCCGGCGCACAAAGTGCTGACGCGGTGGCCACCAAACACGGCCAACGCTTTTTCCAGATGGTCTTGGACGGTGTTGCCCGAGGCTTGGCTTTGCCAACCCTCGTAAGCCTGGCCCAAAAAGCTCAGGCCCAGCGCCACCCGCACGGCGCTCAAGTCCGGTCTTTGAGCCAGCGCTGCGCCATGTCACGGGTTTCGCCGTGGGTTTGGTCAGCGACTTCTTGCGCCAGCGCCAGCGCGGTTTGTTTTTGGCCCAGTTTCCAGAGTTCATCGGCCAATTCGAGTCGCATCACAAACGGGTCTTCGCCATGGTCGATGACGGCGGACGTGTTGTCGACCGGGAAGGCCGACAGCTCGGCTTTTTCAGCGGGCTTTGGGGTTGCGGACGACGGCGAGGCTTGGGGGCTGGGGCCATCGTCTAAATCCAGGCTCAAGTCCGGAGGCAAATGCAGACTTTGTTGGCCAGTTTCTGTGGGCGAAGGGTTGGCGGAAGTGTCGTCAGGGGATTCAAAGTGATCCTCGCCTTCGGTCTGCTGGTGGGCATGTCGACGGCCATCACGCATCAACGAAAAACTGACCAAGAACGCGGCAAACAACGCGGCGGCTGCGATCAGTTCGAACACATGGCGTTGGGCCCAGTCCATGCCTTGTTGGTAACTGGCACTCAACGCAGGGAAACGTGCGCTGAACCCTTGGCTGAATTTGGAGGCGGCTTGCGAGAGTTGGCTCAACTGGCTGAGGTTGTCGCTGACCTCCTTGGCTTGCTTGGCGTTTTCCTCTGCCTGCAGTTGTTTGGCGAGTTTCTCGGCCTCGGTGTCCCCGGGCTTGCTCAGCGTCAACTGGTCTGGCGGTGTGTTGGCGGGTGCCGTCACATCGGCCTTGAGCTTGCCGCTGCTTTCGCGTTGGCTGCCCGTGGTTTGTTTGGCAACCGGCGCGGTTGCGCCCAGTGAAGCGCGGTAGGTTTGGAAATCAGTGGCTTGTAAACGGATGTTCTCGCGGGCTTGCTGGCGGTCGAATGCCGCCGCGTCTGCCGTCGAGGGCAAGGTGATCAGCGCACCCGATTTCAGGCGATTGACATTGTTGTCTACAAACGCGGTCGGGTTTTGTTGCAGCATGGCCAGCAGCAGCTGGTCCAGTGAAATGTCTGCATTGGCCATGCCTGCCAAGAGCTTGCTGGCGGTATCGCCCGTTTGCACTTCAATCGGCTGCGACAAAACCTCAGAAGTCGCTGGTTCTGTGGCCGCTGTCGGCGCGGGGTCTGGCGCTGGGGTCCCAGCCGCTTTGGGGGCTGAATCAGCGGGGTTGGTGTCGCTTGTCACCGCTGGCGCAGCAGCAGGTGCAACTGCCGGCGCGGCGTTGTCTTGGGCAGGCGCTGGCCCCAAGGGTTGGTTGGCCGCTTGCGCTGGTGCGGTGGTGGCCATGGACGCAGCTGCTGGCTGTGCGGTTTGGATGTCCAAGCTGATGTTCATGTAGCGGCGACCCGTGGCCCAATCAAAATCGATGATCAGGTCGGCGTGATCGTCCACCATGGGTTGGCTGCCATTGGCTTGCACCAAGTAGTGGCCATTGGCTTGTTTGGTGATCTCGAACGTGATGTTGTCCAGACCAGCCACCCGTTTGATTTGCGTGCTCTCGTACACCTTGGGTTCTGCCACCGAGATGGTCAGCAGTTGCTCCTCTGACGAGGAAACATCGGTGATGATGAATTGCAACTTCAGCGGCTCGCCCAACCTTGACATCAGCACGGGTTGGCTGATTTGCAGCGCCCAAGCGCTGACGGTCAAAAAAAGGCCGGATAAAACGAGGCTAAGGCGATAAAAATGTTTTAATGACAGAGACATACAAACAAATTCTCTAGTGTCTTAGGAAGACGGATCATAAACGAAACACCTCTGAACCGGCCATTCGACTCATCCACGCAACAAAATTCGCAACATGCGGCGCAGCGGCTCGGCGGCACCCCACAGCAATTGGTCACCGATGGTAAAAGCGCCCACGTATGCCGGTCCAAATGCCATCTTGCGAATGCGGCCCACCGGGATGTCCATGGTCCCGGTCACCGCCACAGGCGTCAAGTGTTTGATAGTTTCTTCGCGGGTGTTAGCGATCACTTTCACCCACGGGTTATCGGCCGCGATCATGGCTTCGATGTCGGCCAGCGGCACATCTTTTTTCAGTTTGAAGGTCAGCGCTTGGCTGTGGCAGCGCATGGCTCCGACCCGTACGCAAAACCCATCCACGGGCACCGCTGGCGCAGAGAAACCTGCGCCTTGACCCAGTATCTTGTTGGTTTCGGCCATGCCTTTCCATTCTTCACGGCTGGTGCCCCAGCCTTCGTCACCTTGGTGCTTGCCCAAACCCAGGTCTTTGTCGATCCAAGGAATCAGCGAGCCGCCCAGTGGAACGCCGAAGTGTTCTGTTTCTTTGGCGCTCAAACCGCGTTGTTTGGCGATGACTTGCCGGTCAATGTCCAAAATGGCTGATTTGGGGTCGTCCAACAAAGCGTTGACTTCGCCGTGCAGCGTACCGTACTGCGTCAACAATTCACGCATGTGCGCCGCGCCACCGCCGGAGGCCGCTTGGTAAGTTTGTGTGCTCATCCATTCCACCAAACCGGCTTTGTACAAGGCCCCGACGCCCATCAACATGCAACTGACGGTGCAGTTGCCGCCAATCCAGTTGTTGCCGCCTTTGGACAAGGCGTTTTCAATGACTGGCAGGTTGACCGGGTCCAGAATGATGACGGCATCGTCTTTCATGCGCAGCGTCGATGCGGCATCGATCCAATGGCCGTGCCAACCGGCGGCACGCAATTGGGGAAAGACCTCGCTGGTGTAGTCCCCGCCTTGGCAAGTGATGATGATGTCGCAGGCTTTGAGCGCGTTGACATCGTTGCCATCCCACAACCGGGTTTCGTTCTTTGCCATGGCGGGTGCAGCGCCGCCAACGTTGGAGGTGGAGAAGAAGATGGGTTCGATCAGGTCGAAGTCTTTTTCAGCGAGCATGCGGTCCATCAGGACCGAGCCGACCATGCCGCGCCAGCCGACCAGACCTACGCGATTGCCAATGGTTTTCATGGGGTTGCCCTTTCAGTCAGTGTGTTGTTGACCCCCGGCTCGTTCGGCCGGGAAGGGCACGACGAACCGTGGCTTGTCAGCCGGTGGTCGTGGTTTTGATGGAAATGCCAAGCAGGTGCAACTCGCCGCAAACCGTGGAGGCTGCAAGTGAGTGAATGGCTGGCGTGGTTTTCATGAGCAGAGATTCTAACGACACTGCCGGTGGGCAAACTGACCGGCCGTGCCTAGAATCATTGTCAGTCAATCAGGAGTCAACATGGCAAAAGGTTATTGGATGGGCCGAGTCGATGTGTCCGACCCGGAGCAATACAAGTTGTATATCGCAGCCAACGCCGTGGCTTTCCAAAAATACGGTGCCAAATTCTTGGTGCGTGGTGGCAACTTTGAAAACCCAGAAGGTCAAAGCCGCTCTCGCAATGTGGTGATGGAATTCCCCAGTTACCAAGCCGCATTGGATTGCTGGCACTCGCCCGAATACCAAGCGGCCATCGCATTGCGGGGACACATCTCTACCGTTGACTTGGTGATCATCGAAGGCTACGACGGCCCGCAACCCTGAAAGAACACATGATTCAATTCGAAGAACGCAGCGCGGTGACCGCGCAGCGCGGCATGGTGACTTCGCCGCACCATTTGGCTTCTGAGGCGGGTGCCGACGTGTTGCGCGCGGGCGGTTCTGCGGTGGACGCGGCACTGGCCACCGCCGCGGTGTTGGCCGTGATTTACCCGCACATGACCGGCATGGGTGGCGATGCGTTTTGGTTGATACATGACCCGCAGACGGGGCAAGTTCGGTATTTGGATGGCGGCGGCCGCGCCTCATCGAAAGCCGACATGGCTTATTTCACCCAACGTGGCATGAGCGAGGTGCCCTTTCGAGGCATTCTGCCTGCGACGCTCACCACGCCCGGCGCGGTTTCGAGTTGGTTTGCGGCGCACAAAGCGTTTGGCAAATTGCCGGTGCAACGCAGTTTGCAAGCGGCGATGGCTTATGCCAAGGACGGTTATCCGGTCACCGAACGGCTGGCGGGTTGGCTGCAGTTCACCCACGCCGAGCTGCAATCTTTGACTGGATGGCGCAGTGTGTTCATGCCAAATGCGCAGTTGCCTGTGGCAGGCAGCACCCTCACCAACCCTGCATTGGCCCGCACTTTGCAAGCGGTGGCTGAAGGCGGTGCCGCTGCTTTTTACGGCGGTGAAGTGGGGCAGTCGCTGGCCGCGTTTTCTCAACAAAACGGCGGGTTTTTCACGCGGGAAGATTTGGCCGCGCAACAAGCACGATGGGGTGAGCCTTTGGTGGGTCAATACCGCGACCTGACGCTCTACCAAACGCCTGCACCCACGCAAGGCTTCACGGTTTTGCAAATGTTGAAATTGGTCGAACCCTTCGAGTTACATCGAATGGCGTTGCGCGATCCGCAGCGCATCCATTTGATGGTTCAGGCCAAGCAAATCAGTTACCACGACCGCGACCGGTGGTTGGGTGACCCGGCGTTTGCCGAGGTGCCGATGGACCTGTTGCTCAGTGACGCCTACCTCCATCAACGCCGAGAGCTGATGGATGTGCACACAGCCTTGCCTTGGGACAAAGTGCCTTCGTATGGCAGTCTGACAGGCGACACGGTGTACATCGCCGCAGTGGACGCGCAAGGCCAAGCGGTGTCGTTGATACACAGTTTGTACGGTGCGTTTGGTTCGGGCATGTTGGACGAAGCCACCGGCGTGTTGCTGCAAAACCGCAGTGCATATTTCTCTTTGAAGCCCGGCCATCCGAATGCACTGGCACCAGGCAAAGTTCCGCTGCACACCTTGATCGCGTCCATGGGTTTCAAAAACAACCAACTTTGGAGCGTGATGGGTTGCATGGGGGCGGATGGTCAGCCACAAATTCAATTTCAAACCTACAGCGCGATGGTGGACCATGGGCTGGACATTCAGCAAGCGGTGCAAGCGCCGCGATGGTTGTCTGGTCGGTTTGCATTGGGCGAAGCGCGCGACACGTTGCATGTCGAGAGCCGATTGGGTGAGCCCACGCTGGCGGCCTTGGACCAACGCGGTCACCTGCTCAACCGCTGGGGGCCATGGAATGAATTGGCTGGCCATGCGCATGGCATCACGCTGGACCCGCAAACCGGGCTTCGCACCGGTGGCGCCGACCCCC
>CANGZG010000149.1 GCA_947458415.1 Comamonadaceae bacterium
ATCAGGCGCGAGGCAACCGCCACATCGTTGAACACGCAAAAGCCGCTGCCTTTGTCGGCGTAGGCATGGTGTGTGCCGCCCGCCAAATTGGCCGCCACACCGTGTTGCATGGCAGTGCGTGCGGCGCTCACCGTGGCACCCACCGAACGACGCGCCCGCTCCACCATGCCTTCGGACCAAGGAAAACCGATTTCCCGAAGCGCTGCTGCACTCAATTCCCCCCGCACCACCGCCTGCACGTACGCAGGTGTGTGAACCAGCGCCAACTCACCGTCGGTGGCTGGGTCGGCCAACTGCAAGTTCAATTCAGGCAATTCGGCTGCCAGCCGTTGCCGCAACAACTCGTACTTGCCCATCGGAAACCGGTGCCCCGCCGGCAGCGTTTGCAAACTTGTGGCGGCAAAAAATATATTCATTGCGCAGGATATTACTGTATCTATTTGATTTTTAAGGATTTTCGAGCTTCCACGGGTTTTAGGTAACCGAGTCTAAATTGTTGCATTGCAACAAAAAATGCTTGAAATAGCTAGGATAAACCCTATACTTCCAATCATGCTGCGGCGCAACATTCATGCGGTGCAGTCCAAAAAAGTGATTTTTTAAACCAACTTGAAGGAAATAGCCATGATGACCGCAGAACAAATGATCGCCGCCCAAAAAGCCAACATGGAGACCCTGTTCGGCCTGACCGAAAAAGCCTTCTCCGGCGTTGAAAAAATGGTGGAACTGAACATGGCCGCCGCCAAAGCCGCCATGGCCGACACGCAATCTCAAGCCCACGCCATGATGAATGTCAAAGACATCCAAGAATTGATGGCATTGCAAGCTGGCTACCTGCAACCCCTGAGCGAAAAAGCCGTTGCTTTCAGCCGCCATGTGTATGACATCGCCTCCACCACCAGCAAAGAATTCAGCCACGCTTTTGAAGAAAAAGCCGTCGAAGCGCAAAAAAGCGTGATCGGCTTGGTGGACTCTGTGTCCAAAAACGCACCCGCCGGTTCTGAAAGCGCCGTGGCCATGATGAAGTCCGCCATTTCTGCCAGCCAGACCGCGATCGAAAGCGTTCAAAAAGCGGTGAAACAAGCCACTGAAGCTGCTGAAGCCAATTTGCAAGCCATGGCCACCACAGCCACTGCCACAGCGACTGCCAAACCCGCTTCACGCAAGCGTTGATTTGACCTGAAGATTGTCTCCTCGGGTCCTCAGGAACACAGGTTCAAGGATCCGTTTACAAGGCCCGCTCACAAGGCGGGCCTTTTTTTATGCGCCAAAGCCTCTGACTTTGAGTCAACGCTTTACGGGGCCAACAAGGCCTTCAATTGCGGCAAGGCCTGTTTCATGGCCGCACGTCCGGCTTCGATGCTTTTCTTGCGCGCAGAGAACTCGGCGCTGCCCACATCGGGCAAAGCAGGGCGCACCACCACGTCGGCTTGCGCCAATTCCAATTGACTGATGCTCTTGCCCATGATGCTGAAGGTTTGCAGCAACACTTTCAGTACGTCGCTGGTTTTGGCGTCTTCGGGGCGGCTGGATATGTCAATGGCCAACACCACATCGGCGCCCATTTCTCGGGCATAGCGCACCGGCACCGGCGACACCAGTCCACCGTCAACATAATCTTTGCCGCCGATGCGCACCGGTTCAAACACCGAGGGCACGGCACTGGAGGCACGCACTGCAGTGGCCACGTCCCCGCGGCGAAACAATATGCCGTCGCCAGTGCGCAAATCGGTGGCCACAATGCCCAAAGGCATTTTCATGTCTTCGATTTTCATGCCGTTGAGTTGGCTGTTGACGTATTTGCCCAAGGCCTCACCGCGCAACATGCCTCGACCGGTGAACGGGTTGGCCCAATCGGTGAATTGGGACTCGTCCATGGTGTCGGCCAACCACTGCAGTTGCGCTGCGGTTTTACCGCTGGCGTAAAAAGCCGCCACCACGCTGCCAGCCGAGGTGCCCACCACCAACGTTGGCTTGATGCCTTCTTCTTCCAGCACCTGCAGCACCCCGATGTGCGCAAACCCACGCGCTGCACCGCCACCCAAAGCCAAGCCGAGCTTGGGGATTTTTTTCGGCGCAGGGGTTTGCACGACCGGCGGTTGAACAGGGGGCACCGTCGGTGGTGGCACGCTGGCACACGCGACCATCAACAGCAATAACGCCAGGGAAAAGGTTTTGCGAAGGAATGTCATGGCTACTCAAGGCAAAGTCAAGGGTGGAATTGTGGCAGGTGTTCACTGCCATAATCTTTTGGCTCAGCACTGCGCACACCGCAGATTTTTCATCGAAAGGCTTTTATGCAAATCAAAAACAATGTATTTATCGTGACCGGCGGCGCATCGGGTTTGGGAGAAGGCACCGCCCGTTTATTGGCACAACACGGCGGCAAAGTCGTGATCGCAGACATGCAAGATGAAAAAGGCCAAGCCATCGCCGCAGAACTCGGCGGCGTGTTCGTGCATTGTGACGTGTCCAGCGAAGAACAAGCGGCTGCCGTGGTCAGCAAAGCGCAAAGCCTGGGCAAGCTGTCGGGCTTGATCAATTGCGCGGGCATCGCCACCGCAGAGCGCACGGTTGGCAAATCAGGGCCTCATGTGTTGGCGGGTTTTCAACGCACCATCAACATCAACTTGATCGGCAGTTTCAACATGATCCGCTTGGCAGCCCAAGCCATGAGCACCAACACCCCAGAAGACACGGGTGAGCGCGGTGTGCTGATTTCAACCGCGTCAGTGGCTGCGTATGACGGTCAAATTGGTCAAGCGGCTTACTCGGCCTCCAAAGGCGGCATCGTGGGCATGACCTTGCCTATCGCACGCGATTTGTCCAAATTGGGCATCCGCAACATGACCATCGCACCAGGTATTTTTGGCACACCGATGATGTTCTCCATGCCCAAAGATGTGCAAGACGCATTGGCTGCAGGGGTGCCATTCCCTTCTCGCTTGGGTACGCCACACGATTACGCCAAACTGGTCATGCACATTTTGGACAACGACATGCTCAATGGGGAAGTCATCCGCTTGGATGGCGCCATTCGCCTGCCACCCAAGTAACAAAGAGAAGCCAAGCATGCATGTTTCTGCTTTGTGTCTTGTGCCTGCTTGGCTGGTTCGTTGGGCTGCGCCGATCACTGGGTGTTTGTTTGCGTCCGTGGCGATGGCCCAAACAGGAGCGGCCGTACAACCTGAATCTGCCAGTGGCTGGACCAGCAAACCAGGTTGGCATTTGAAACAACGCGGCGTTGCCGCAGCACATCCACTGGCCAGCGACGCGGGCTACCGCATCTTGCAAGCGGGTGGCTCGGCTGTGGATGCGGCGATTGCCGTGCAAATGGTGCTGACCTTGGTGGAACCGCAATCCAGCGGCATCGGCGGTGGCGCGTTTTTACTGCACCACGACGGGCGGCAATTGCAAGTGTTCGACGGTCGCGAAACCGCCCCGGTGCTGGCGCCGCCGGACTTGTTCATGCTCAACGGCAAGCCCTTGGCTTTCCAAGAAGTGGTGGCTGGTGGCCGTGCTGTCGGTGTGCCGGGCTTGCTGCGGATGTTGGCCCTCGCGCACCAACAACACGGTCGCTTGCCGTGGGCAACATTGTTTGCACCGGCGATTGAATTGGCCGACAAAGGATTCCCCATCAGTCCTCGGCTACACAGCTTGCTCAAGGCCGAACCCAGTTTGCGCAAAGACCCCCAAGCGGTCGCGTATTTTTTCAACCCGGATGGCACCCCATTGCCTGTGGGCCATGTGTTGACCAACCCTGGGTTGGCCCAAGTCTTTCGCATGTTGGCCAAACAAGGCGCTGACGCGTTTTACACCGGCGCATTGGCGCAACGCATCGTCGACAAGGTGCAGTTGCATGCCAACAACCCGGGTTTGTTGACCATGGGTGACATGCAAAAGTACCGGCCTGTGGTGCGAGACGCCATGTGCTTCCAACACACAGCCACCCGCCCGGCTCAAACGGTGAACATTTGCGGTGTGGGTCCACCCTCCTCTGGTTTGATCACCACGGGCCAACTGTTTGGCATGCTTGCACGCCGGCCTTCCATCCAAGGCGACATGGGCAGCGTCGAGTGGCTGCATGACTACAACGAAGCCGCTCGCTTGGCATTCGCTGACAGGGCGGTGTTCATCGGCGATCCATCTTTTGTCCAGGCGCCTGCGGCTGACTGGAACAGCTTGTTGGGCTCGCGTTATCTGCAACAACGCGCTTCCTTGATTGGACAGCAACGCCTGGGCAAAGCCGAGGCCGGCTCGCCGGATTCCAGCCAAGCGGCTTATGCACCGATGCCGGCCCAAACCGAGCATGGCACGAGCCACATCAGCATCATCGATGGAACAGGCCATGCCGTGTCCATGACCACGACAATTGAAAGCGGGTTTGGCGCGCGCATCATGGTCAGTCCCGGGCCGCGTGGCGGTTTTTTATTGAACAACCAACTCACTGATTTCAGCTTCGTTCCCCGCGACGCGCAGGGCTTACCGATCGCCAATCGACTGCAAGCCGGCAAACGGCCCCGCTCGTCCATGAACCCGCTGATGGTGTTTGCCGACCGCCCCACTGCCGCAGAACCCTCACCTTTGTTGATCAACATGGGCAGCCCGGGCGGCGCAATGATCATCCATTTCACCAGCCAAAGTTTGTGGGCCATGCTGCACCAAGGCAAAGATGCGCAACAGGCATTGAATGCACCGCACAGTGGCGTGACCCAAGCCAATGGCCCGCTGCTGCTGGAAAAAAACCAATTCAGCGAGACCACCCACAATGGACTGCGTGAGCGCGGTCACGAGGTATTGCTCACCGACATGCCCAGCGGACTGCAAGCCATTCAGCGCGATGCCCAAGGCTGGTTCGGTGCAGCAGACCCTCGTCGCGAAGGCTGGGTCAGCGGCGACTGAATCCATGGCCATTCCACAGTCTTTCATCCAAGAGTTGATTGCACGCAGCGATGTGGTGGAAGTGGTGGGTCGCTATGTCCAGCTGAAAAAAGGCGGCGCCAATTACATGGGGCTGTGTCCATTCCACGGTGAGAAATCCCCCTCGTTCACGGTCAGTCCCAGCAAGCAATTTTTCCATTGCTTTGGTTGCGGAAAAAATGGCAATGCGATTGGTTTTTTGATGGAACACACCGGCATGACGTTTGTGGATGCGGTGAAGGATTTGGCGCAGTCGTATGGCTTGCAAGTGCCTGAAGACAACTCTGATCCGATGGAGCGTCAACGCGCAGCCCAACAACGGCAACGGCAAGCCACGCTCAGCGATGTGTTGGAGAAAGCCGCAGAGGCTTACCGCAAACAACTCAAAACCAGCACCAAAGCCGTGGCCTATTTGAAAGGTCGCGGGCTCACCGGCGAGGTCGCCAAAGATTTCGGGCTGGGCTACGCGCCTGACGGTTGGCGCAGCCTCGCCAGCGTGTTTGCGGATTACCAAGACCCCTTGTTGGTCGAGTCCGGATTGGTCATCCAAAGCGCGCCCGAAGAGGGCGAAGAAAAACGTTATGACCGTTTTCGCGACCGCATCATGTTCCCGATTCGAAATGTGAAAGGCGAATGCATTGGTTTTGGCGGACGCATCATTGGCGAAGGCACGCCCAAATACCTGAACTCACCTGAAACCCCAGTTTTCAGCAAAGGACGTGAGTTGTACGGCTTGTTCGAAGCCAGG
>CANGZG010000150.1 GCA_947458415.1 Comamonadaceae bacterium
AAAAACAGGTCATAACCGACATAGCTCTGGTGTCCGATATCGATGTTGCCAAACAGCGCATAAGGCTCTGACACATAAAAAGGATTGGCGCCCCAAATCAATTTGGTGATGTCTTCCAGCATCAAAAACATGGCGTAAGTCACCAACACCAACAACACCTCATCGCGGCCATAGTAAAAGCGCAACAAGCCGCGCTCGGTCAATGGCGCCACCAACAAAGCCACGGCCAAGGCGGCGAGCAACATGGCGGGCAACGACCACATGGGTGGCAGACCCGCGCCATTGGCCCAGGCCACCGCGGTGGCACACGCGTAAGCACCCAGCGCATAAAAACTGCCATGCGCGATGTTGAGGATTTTGAGCACACCAAACACCAGCGTCAGCCCCAGCGCCACGATGAACAGCCACGAGGCGTAGCTGATGCCGTCGACCAAAATGGTCAGTGCAAGTTGCATGGTGTGCTTAACTGACGTTTATTTTTTCGCTGGCTTGGCATTGGCAGCAGGGGCATCGCATTTGGCCCCGGCAAAGCCCGATTTCAACCAGTCTTCGGATTTCACATTCAACGGCGGGTTGACACACGTGGCGTTGAACCGCTGAATGTCTTCGAGCATCACCATTTTTTTCTCTTCGCTCCATTTGGTGCGGCCAATCGCGGTGTCTTGGATGGCTTGCTGGCCATTTGACAAGGCCATGCGGATGGTGCCTGCGGGTGACACCCATTCACTGCCACGCAAGGAAGCAGCCAATATTTCGGTCGACGGCTTCTTGCCCTTGTTGGCGGCCATGGCTTTTTCGGCAGCCAATTTCAAACCCATCAGCGCCTGCGCCATGCGGTAAGGGGCTTGCACCGGGTACACGTTGTAGGCCTTGCTGTAGAGCTCCCACCACCAGGTGTTGAGTGGCGATGGTGGCGCCATCAAACCATAAGCACCGCGCGCGCCAATGATGGTGCCGTCGGGCATTTTGTTGCCCAAACCCGGTAGCACGTGGTCCGCCGCGGTCAACACCACCTGTGATTTTTTGAACATGCCGCGCGGCGCCGATTGCAAAATGAACGCTTGCAAATCACCGCCCCACAAACTCGAGTGGATCAGGTCAGCCGGTTGTGACATCAAGGCTGAAATTTCGGTGCCGTACTGTCCCGCGCCAAATTTGGGCAACTGGTCCACCACGGGTTTGGCCTGGGGATACAGGTTGGCCATGGACAGCATGAAATCTTTGCGCGAGTCTTGGCCCCATGCGTAATCTTGGTTGATCATGCTGTAGCTGTTGACGGGGATCTTGCGCGCTTGCAGGTAACGCGCCATGGCCACGTTGTCCATGGTGGCGTGGGCGGCGGTGCGAAACACATAGCGAAACGTGTTGTCTTCAAAAATGCGGGGCGTGCCGCAGTCATACAAAATCAAAAACTTCTTGAGCTCTTCAGCCACGGGCGCCACCGCCAAACAGTCGCCTGAGCCGACATAACCGACGACGACATCCACTTTTTCACGCTCGTACAAGTTGCGCAATTCTTGCACCTGTTTGGTGGCGCCGCCCGCTTCGTCAATGTAAATGGCTTCTATTTGCAAACCGCCAATGCCTGGCTTGTTGTAAGGCGCGGGCGCTTGTCCTTTGTTGAATGCGTCTACCAAGACTTTGGCGCCATTGACCGCGGGGATGCCAAAGCTTTCCGCGGCCTGTCCCGAGAGGAAACTGACGATGCCGATTTTGAACGTTTCCTGTGCCATGGCAGAACCCGCCCACATGACACACAAGGCGCCACACCACCAGCGGCTGATTGCAATACAACGAGAAAAGAAAATCATGGCAAATCTCCGAAGAAAGGCGGCACAGGTTGACTGCACCCTTGAGGCTCAAGCATAGCGGTTAAAAAAGCCATTGTTTGGCGCGGTCTATTTGCTTTGCAACTTGTCGATCAAGCCGTTGAGGGATTCGATGGAGCCGAAAGCAATCGCCAATTCGCCGGACTGGTCCACTTTGCCATGCCGCTTGGTTTGTTTTTTGATGCGAATTTCCACCTGCGCGGTCAACCAATCTGAGAGCTCTTCTTCCAGGCGTTTGATGTCGCGTGATTTGTCTTTGACAGGTTTTTGGGTCACCAAAGAAAAGTCTGCGCCGATTTTTTTCACCAAGCTTTCGGCTTCGCGCACCGACATTTTTTTGGCGCTGATTTGGTTGGCCGCGGTGATTTGCGCCGCGCGGTCAAGCGACAACAGCGCGCGCGCGTGGCCCATTTCCAAATCGCCCGCCACCAGCATGGTTTGCACCGGCTCAGCCAAATTCAACAAGCGCAGCAAATTGGTCGCCGCGCTGCGTGAGCGGCCCACGGCTTGCGCCGCTTGTTCGTGGGTGAGACCGAATTCTTTGATCAAGCGCTGCAAACCGATGGCCTCTTCCAGCGGGTTGAGGTCTTCGCGTTGCATGTTTTCGATCAACGCCATGGCCGCTGCATTTTGGTCGCTGACGTCTCGAACCAACACCGGCACCTCGGTCAACCCCGCCAATTTGGCTGCACGAAAACGGCGTTCGCCCGCGATGATTTCATAGCCACCGTTGGCTGTTTGTCTGACCAATATCGGTTGCATCACGCCTTGCGATTTGATGCTCTCCGCCAGCTCGTACAACGCGCCTTCGTCCATGCGTTTGCGCGGCTGGTACTGCCCGGCCACCATCTGTTCCAGCTTCAATGTGGACGGCGTGGCGTCAGCAGCGGCATTGAGCACAGCCTCGCCGGCGGTCGGCCCGAGCAAGGCTTCCAAGCCACGGCCCAAGCCTTTGATTTTTTTCGTCACCATGTGTGTTCTCGGTTATGACTGTGGTTCTTGTTTGAAACGTTGCACCAACTCTTTGGCGAAATCGATGAATGCCTGGCTGCCTTTGGCGGCGGGATCAAACACCACGCCCGGCAAGCCATAGCTGGGCGCTTCTGCCAAGCGCACATTGCGTGGAATCAAGGTGTTGAACACCTTGTCGCCGAAATGCGATTTCAATTGGTCGCTGACCTGTTGTTGCAAGGTGATGCGCGGGTCAAACATGATGCGCAACAAACCAATGATTTTCAAATCCTTGTTCAGATTCGCGTGCACTTGTTTGATGGTGTTGACCAAATCGGTCAAGCCTTCGAGGGCAAAGTACTCGCACTGCATCGGCACGATCACCCCATGCGCGGCGCACAAGCCATTGAGGGTCAACAATGACAAGGAGGGCGGACAATCAATCAACACGATGTCGTAGTCGTTGACCACTTCGGCAATCGCCTGTTTCAGGCGCATTTCGCGTTTGTCCAGGTTGACCAGTTCCACTTCCGCACCGGCCAAATCGCGGTTGGCGCCAAGCACGTGGTAGGTGGCCATGCCCGGTTTGGCGGCCGCTTCACCCCAGACACTTTTCACCCTCGCCTGTGCCAAACTGGACTCACCCAACAACACATCGTAGATGGAATGCTGCAGCTGGCGTTTGTCGACACCCGAGCCCATGGTGGCGTTGCCTTGGGGGTCCAAATCAATCATCAGCACCCGTTGTCCAATGGCCGCCAACGCCGCCGCGAGATTGATGGTGGTGGTGGTTTTGCCCACACCGCCTTTTTGATTTGCAATACAAAAGATATAAGCCATGGTGTGTTATTTCTGTAAAACCAAACGCAAACCGAAGCCCAACAACACCGCCCCAGCCAGTTTTTGCAACCACTGCCCCACGCGCGGGTGGCGAGGCATCCAACCGGCCAGGCGAAATGCCAACACGGTCAAGCCTGCACCGTAAGCCAATGTCAGCAGCGCCACGGTCAACGCCATGGTGCTGAATGTCAACCAACCCGGGTGTTGCTGCGGGTCAATGAACAACGGGAAAAATGCCATGTAAAACACGATCGCCTTGGGGTTGAGCAAGGTGATGAAAAACGTTTGGCGAAAAAACCGGCCAGACGACATGTCCATGATGGGCGCGTCCTCGGGTTTGGCTCGGATCATCTGAATGCCCAAATAAGCCAAATACACCGCCCCTGCCCATTGCAACAACTCAAACCACATGGGCGAGGCTTGCAAAACCGCCGCCAACCCCGCGACGGCCGCCCACATCAACACCTGATCGCCAGCAATCACGCCCAAGGTCGCCATCAAACCCGCCTTTTGGCCACCTTGCGCGGTCGCGGTCAGCAGCGCCAAATTGCCGGGGCCGGGTATCGCGAGGAAAATGATGACAGCACCAGCGAATGCCGGGTAATCTGAGATGCCAAGCATGTTGAAGTCAAGGGTTTGTTGAAACAGTGGGGGTCAGAGTGTAACTGGCTTCATCCAGACCAAGCATCGCTGCGCGTCCAAGCCCGGCACATTGACGACTTGGGTGTGTTCCAGCGACACGGTCGGTGGTAACCGGTCTATTTCGGCTTGCGGGAATTTGCCTTTCATGGCCAGCCAACGGCCACCGGGTTTGAGCGCCTTGGCAGACCCATGGGTGAAGTCGGCCAATTCAGCAAACGCGCGGCAAGTGATCAAATCAAAGGGCTGTGTGACGGTCTCAACCCGACCATGGACCGAGACGAGATGGTTCAATTTCAAGCTGAGGGCCACGGTTTGGATGAACGCGGCTTTTTTGGCCACCGCGTCAATCGCTGTGACTCGCCACTGCGGACAGGCAATCGCAAACACCACAGACGGCAAGCCACCCCCGCTGCCCACGTCCAACAGGTCGATCTTGTTCGGATACGCTTTCAACACCTCGGGGATGACTGCCAAGCAGTCCATCACATGCTGGGTCAACATCTGTTCGGGCTCACGCACCGATGTCAGGTTGTACACCTTGTTCCACTTCAAAAGCAGCGCCAAAAAGGCCAACAGCTGCGTCTGCTGGTCATCGCTCAGCGGCAGCGCCAAGTGGGCCAAGCCCTGTTGCAACGCCTGCGCCAAAGACGAGGTCAAGCAGCCGCCTCGTTCCGATCGGCAGCCCATCCGCCCTGTCGTGCCCGGCGCAAATGCACCAACAGCAAAGAAATGGCTGCCGGCGTCACACCGGAAATGCGAGAAGCTTGGCCCAAGGTGTGGGGCCGGTGCTTGTCCAGCTTTTGGCGCACCTCCATGCTGAGTGCAGGTATGGCCAAATAGTCCAAGCCCTCGGGCAACGGCAGGTTTTCGTAATGCGCCGCGCGACTCACCTCTTCCTGTTGGCGATGGATGTACCCCGCGTATTTGGCGGCAATTTCCAATTGCTCGACAACGGTTTCACGTGAAACATCGTCCAAGGCATTGAGGTCCGGACTGGCAAACCGCCCTGCCTCTAGCCCCACCAACATGTCATAGCCCACATTGGGCCGGCGCAGCAAATCTGCCAAATTGTGTTCATGCGTGATCGGCTTGCCCAGCACCCGGACCGCCTCCGCTTCAGAAAGGTTTTTGGGGTTGACCCAAGTGCTGGCCAGTCGCTGTGTTTCACGTGAAACCAAATCACGTTTTCGGCAGAAGGCATCCCATTGCCCATCGCCAACCAAGCCCAGCTCTCGCCCTTTTTCTGTCAGCCTGGCATCTGCGTTGTCCTCCCGCAATTGCAGCCGGAATTCTGCGCGGCTGGTGAACATGCGTTAGGGCTCCAACACGCCTTGGGATATCAAGTCAT
>CANGZG010000151.1 GCA_947458415.1 Comamonadaceae bacterium
AAATCAAAGCCGGCGAAGAACTCAACTACGACTACGGCTTGGTGATCGACGAGAAGTACACGCCCGAGTTGCTGGCCGATTACCCCTGCCGCTGCGGTGCGGGCAGTTGTCGCGGCACGCTGCTTTCTCCCAAGGACTGAGCGCCGGTCATTCGGTCTGCCACTGGTCATGACGGTCCACGCTTTCGACGCCCGTTCCCCGCACCCGGTGCAAGTGCTGTTGAACCGACTCGACCCGCTGGCGCGTTTTGAACATGTCCCGTTGATTGATTCGACCAACACCGAACTCATGCGACGCGCACGCGGCGGCGACACCGCCACGTGTTTGTTGTGGGCCGACCAACAAACCGCAGGGCGCGGTCGCATGGGCAGGCAATGGCAAGGCCAAACCGGCGACGCGTTGACGTTTTCGCTCGGCACCGTGCTCGCGCCGCTCGATTGGTCTGGTTTGTCATTGGCCATTGGTTGTTGTTTGGCCAACAGCCTCGACCCCGCGCATTCACTGGGCATCGGTTTGAAATGGCCAAACGATTTGGTGCTGGGCACAGGGGCGCAGATGTGCAAATTGGGCGGCATCCTGATTGAAACCGCTGTGCGCAACGAGCCTTCGCCGTCGTTGCGCTTCGCGGTGGTGGGGATCGGTCTGAACTTGTCGCCACCGCCCGCAGCCGACTACCGAAGCCAGCCGGCGGGTTTGCGCGAATTGCTGGGCCAGGCATTGCAACCGCCAGCATTACTGCACACCGTGTTGCCCGAGTTGGTCAATGGATTGCAACGCTTTGAGCGCGAGGGTTTTGCGGCGTTTCAAACCGCTTTCATGCGCCGCGATGCCTTGGCCGGACAGGCATTGACCTTGTCCAACGGCAAACAAGGCACGGGCGCAGGCGTTGACAGCCAAGGCGTTTTGCAAATGGACACCAGCCACGGGCGGTTGAAGGTCAACAGTGACGAAGTCAGCGTCACTGCCAACGCACCATGAAAAACATGCTGTGGTGGTGCGCCGCCGTGGTGTTGTGCGCCAACCTGCTGTTTGCTGCGTGGGCTAACGGTTGGCTGCAACCATGGGGTTGGCAACCCGCTGAGCCCCGCGAACCACAGCGTTTGCAGCAGCAACTGAACCCGCAGGCGATGCAGCCCGAGGCACCAAGTCCGCGTCCGTGAGCGTTGTCAAAAACGCCAACAAATCGTCGATGTCTTGTTCATTCAAACGGGGTTGCTCGCCCGCGCGTTGGCCATAAGGCACTTCATCTCGGTTGACATTGGCACGCAAAGATTTGGGAATACCACCCCATCGGGTCAGCGTGCCGTACCAGCGTTTCGGGTCGGTGTCGCGCGTGGCATAAAAAGCCAGCGTGTCGCGCAAATCGGTGAAAACGGCGTTGTGAAAAAACGCCCGTCGCACCGCCACATTGCGCAAGCTCGGTACTTTGAATGAACCACACAAAGTGTTGGCGTTGGCTTGACCACGCAGCAAGGGATGCTTACACACACCTGCATCGGGTGGCTGACGACTAGCCGCCACGGTGGGCGGAAACACCAGCGGCACACCGAGGTTGTCATAGCTGTGGTCGGTGAACAAAGGCGGGCTGCCGTCGGGGCCTGGTTCAGCGGTGTGGCATGCGGCGCAATTGCCTTTATGCGGGTCTTTGAACAACGCCCATCCCCGCTCTTGTGCGGCATTGAAACGCGCTCGGCCTTGCATCACTTGGTCAAACAGGCTGTCGAATCGGTGAAAGTCAGGGTCTTCCGTTTGGTAACTGGCCAAGACCTGTGTCATCGCCGCAAACGCTTGGTCTGGTTGTTGCCAAATGGTCGCGCCAAACAATTGTTCGAACTCGCCCGCATAACTGGCGCGGGAGAGTTTGGCCACCACACTGGCTTTGTCAGCATTCGCCATTTCCGCCGGGTTCAAAAACGGCTCGCCTGCTTGGGCGGCCAAGCTGTCAGCCCGCCCATCCCAAAAGAAACCGCCGATGGCTTTGCCTTCGTCGTTGAGGTGCATCGCAGTGTTCTGCCAAAGGTAGCGCAACGACGGCGTGTTGCGCGTCCCAAGCGACTTCATGTCCGGCCCGCCGAGCGCTAACCCGTGCGCAGAGGCATGCCCTGATTCTTTCAAATGACAGCTGGCACACGACTGTTGGCCAGCGGCAGACAGCGAAGTGTCATGGAACACTTGTCGGCCAAGCTGGGCTTGCGCTGACAGCGGCGCGTCGGCATTCAAGCGGTGGCGTTGCTGCCAACCCAACCAAGCACCCGCGCTCACCAACACCGTGGCAAGCAGCAGCCAAACAACCCATTTGCGTTGCATGTCGGTCAGCGCAGCCCCACTCGGTCGAGCATTTGTTGCACTTTCACTTGGTTCATGCCCACCACGCTCGCCGCCAATTTTTCGCTCTTGAAGGCGTCGCCTCCCATGGCCTTGAGCGCCGGGTTGTTGATGCGAAGACCTTTGATCACCGGCCATTCGTTGTTGCCATCAGCGAAATAGGTTTGGGCTTGGTCGCTTGCCAAATAGTTCAAGAAAGCGACCGCGTTTTGCGGGTGCTTTGCGTGGCGTGCAACAGCCCCGCCAGCGATGTTGACATGGGTGCCCCAAGTGGCTTGGTTGGGAAACATCACGCCAATGCGTTCAACCACGGCTTTGTCTTGGGGGTTGTCGCTGCGGTAGAGCCGGGCCAAGTAATAGGAGTTGGCCAAGGCCACGCCGCATTCACCGCTGGCCACGCCTTTGATTTGGTCGGTGTCACCGCCTTTGGGCTGGCGCGCCAGATTGGCCACCAAGCCTTTGAGCCAGGTCTCAGTGGCAGGCGCACCCAAGTGCTCGAGCATGGCACCGAACAAAGACAAGTTGTAAGGGTGTGAACCAGAGCGAATGCACAAGCGACCGGTAAATTTGGGATCAGCCAGTTTTTCATAGCTGTCGACATCTTCGGGTTTGAATTTTTGCTTGTCATAAACGATGACGCGCGCGCGGGTGGACAAACCAAACCAGCGTGTGCCCTCGGGGCGTTGCTTGGCGCGCAAATGTTCAGGCACCGCTTTGAGCAAGGCGGGTGATTGCACCGGGGCAAACAAATCCTCGACTTCGCCTTTCCACAAACGCGCGGCATCCACCAACAAAATCACGTCAGCGGGTGAGGCCGAGCCCTCGGCTTTGAGCCGCGCCAAGATGCCTGCGTCGTCGGCATCCACGCGGTTGATTTTGATGCCGCTGGCGCGTGTGAAGTTGTCGTACAGCGCTTGGTCGGTGGCGTAATGGCGCGCCGAATACAGGTTGAGCACCGGTTCTTCGGCGGCAAATGCCGTCAGATTTCCCAGCAACAAGCCCGTGGCGACCATCCATTTGCTGGCTTTGGCAAACGTGTGGGGAAGGGAGAGTGAACGCATACAGGCACCTTTTCAACAGAACAGGCACCATCATACCTCAAATGCGAATTATTCGCATTTAGTTTGGGTGGTCACGGTCTTTGTGAAGCGGCTTGGGCCCGGGCCATCAGCAGCACCGGCAGCAAACCGGCCAACACCAAAGCAAGCGACGGCAGCGCCGCTTCGCCCAAGCGCTCATCGCGGGCGAGTTGGTAAGCCATGACCGCCAAGGTGTCGGTATTGAACGGCCGCAAGACCAACGTGGCAGGCAACTCTTTCATCACATCCACCCAAACCAACAGCAAGGCAGACGCTGCTGCAGGACGCAAGAGTGGCCAATGCACCCGCCAGAACACATCCCGCCCACCCGAACCCAACATGCGGGCAGTTTCATCGGCGCTGAGCGAAATCCGTGAATAGCCACTTTGCACACTTTGCAAAGCGACCGCGATGAAGCGAACCAGGTACGCCCACAGCAGCCCCAACAGCGTGCCCGTCAACCAATAGCCCGCGCCACTGTCAGGCCAACGTTGCTGAACCCAAGCCAAAGGCAACAACAAGCCGACCACGATCACCACCCCGGGTACCGCGTAACCCAAGCCTGCCAATTGCGTGCTAAGGCGTCGCCACCAAGTGGGACGAGTCCGCACGCCATGGGCCAACACCAAAGCCAAGCCCACCGCCAACACCGCACTGATGCCGCCCAAGCGCAAGCTGTTCCAAAACCAACCGGCGAACGCCGCCCATGGCAAAGGCTGTTGTTGGCTACCAACCCACAAGGCATGGCCCATGATCAACAGCGGACACACAAACCCCAGCAACACGGGCAACACGCACAAGACAAACGCCACCGCCGCACGCCAGCCTTGCAATCGAAATGCTTGCGATTCGTTGGTGCGTGATGCACCGCGGCGGGTCACAAACCGCAGGCGGGATTGGGCCCGGTATTCCATCCACAACACCACAGCGACCAACAGCAGCAAAAAAGAAGACAGCTGCGCGGCGGCCACACGGTTGTCCATCACCAGCCACGCCTTGTAAATGCCGGTGGAAAAAGTTTGCACACCGAAATAACTGCTGACACCAAAATCGGCCAAGGTTTCCATCATGGCCAAGGCCAATCCGGCAGCAATCGCCGGGCGCGCCAATGGCAAGGCCACACGAAAGATGCGACGCGGCAACGAAGCGCCCAACAAACGCGCTGCTTCCATCAATTGCGGCGCGCGCTCTGACAATGCACTGCGGCACAGCAAGTACACATACGGGTACAAACCCAAACTCAACACCACGGCCGCGCCCCAGGTGCTGCGCACATCCGGCCACAGCGCGCCTTGCCAGCCCGTGTGAGATCGAAGCCAGTTTTGCAGCGGACCGCTGTATTGCAAAAAATCGGTGTAAGCGTAGGCCACCACATAAGCTGGCATGGCCAAGGGCAACAACATCAACCAAGCCAAGGTGCGTCGCCCGGGAAATTCAAACAGGCTGACAGCGGCAGCGCCCACACTGCCGATGCTGACCACGCCAATCGCCACCAACGCGCACAACCACAAGCTGGTGAGGGTGTACTCAGGCAAAACGGTTTCCAGCAAGCCTTGCCATACAGCCGCAGACGCGGTGTCCCATTGCAGCCATGCGGCCAGCACCATCAGCACAGGTGTGACCAACATCCAAACGGTGAACCCGCGAAGAACGGTAAACAAATGCATGTCGTGAATCGGCGCGTAGGCGGGCAAGGGTAAGCGGCGATTGTAGGCAGGCACTCAACCCCACTGCCTACAATCCAGCCCATGTTCATCGATGTGTCTGATTTGCAAGTACGTTACCCGGGCCGTGGCCAAGCGGCGGTGGACCGTGTGAGTTTTGGTTTGCACCAAGGCCAAATGGGTGTGTTGATCGGGCCTTCAGGCTGCGGCAAGACCACCTTGCTCAGGGCCGTTGCCGGCTTAGAGCCGCTCAGTGGGGGTGCCATTTCGATGAATGGCCAACTCATCAGCAGCCAAGGCGTTCACCTTCCCGCAGAAAACCGTCGCATTGGCATGGTGTTTCAAGACTATGCTTTGTTCCCCCATTTGAACGTGGAAAAAAACATTGGCTTTGGCTTGTCGCACCTGAACGCGACAGAGCGCGACGCACGCGTGCAAGACATGTTGAACCTGGTTGGCTTGGGGTCGGCCGCGCGGCGTTTTCCACACGAGTT
>CANGZG010000152.1 GCA_947458415.1 Comamonadaceae bacterium
CCAACATGGCATCTCGCACTGCGCCACCAACGAGGTAGGTTTTCAAGGGCTACACCTGAGGCTGGAGCGCGAACACGCTGTCGAGCCTGGCCGCGACTGGGACGCCCAACGCCGACAAGCCAGGTGCATGGCCATTGGCGATGTTGTCAACTTGCATGGAAGCCAAGTTATCGCGACTCATCAAGGGTGGCCCGGGCAACATTTCCATGGCCAATGCTTGCAAGTAAGCCATGGCCTCGGGCAGACCCACCACCAGCCTGGGGTGACCCGCCCAACGCCCAGCGTGTTGCACCAATGCCTTCAATGTGAAAGTTTGCGGGCCCGCCAATTCATATACCTGACCCATGGTGTCGCGGTGCATCAGGGCATGCACCACGGCCTTGGCCACATCTTGCACCCAAACCGGTTGAAAACGGGTGTCCGCACCTGCCAATGGCACGAACGGTGCCACCGATTGCAAGCGGGCAAACAAGTTGATGAACGCATCGTCTTCACCAAAGATGACGCTGGGCCTGAGCACACTCAATTGCAAACCATGCACCACTTCAGATTGCAATGCCGCTTCGCCTTGCGCCTTGCTGCGTTGGTAGAGCGATGGGCCGTGCAAATCAGCTCCCAAGGCGCTGACATGCACCATGCGCAAAACGCCGGTTTTCACGCAAGCATGCGCCAACTGCCGAGGCAACTGCACATGCACTTTGTCAAACGAGGCGCGGTCACCGTGCAAGATCGCCACCAAATTGACCACCGCGTCATGCCCGGGAAGCAACGCTTGCAAAGCGGCCACGTCGTGCACATTCGCTTGCACCACCGTCACCAAGGGCAGCATTTGTACCGAGCGTGCTGGCAAGCGTCGCGTGACCACGGTCACATGCACACCGGCGCGGTTGAGCGCTTCGCACACATGCCGTCCCACAAACCCACTGCCGCCTAACAATAAAACCTGTTTCATAGGCACGAATGTAGCCTGATTGGCAAATGGCCTGCTCAGACGCGCGTGAAAAAACCATTCGCGATAATCTGCGGATGAACCAATTAGATGCACTCAAGCTTTATTCCACCGTGGTGGCCGACACCGGCGATTTTCAGCAGATCAGCGGCTTTCAACCGCAAGACGCTACCACCAACCCTTCCTTGATCCTCAAAGCGGTGCAAATGCCCGCCTACCAGCAACTCTTGCAAGACACGGTGAACCGCCACCACGGGGAAGCGATGGACGAATGGATGGACCGCTTGCTGGTTCAATTTGGTTGCCGGATTTTGGCGCTGATACCCGGGCGTGTGTCGACCGAGGTGGACGCCCGTTGGAGTTTCGACACGCAGGCCACGGTGGCGCGGGCGCAGCGCATCATCCAGTTGTATCAAAGTGAGGGCATCGACCCGTCGCGTGTGTTGATCAAGATCGCGGCCACCTGGGAAGGCATCGAGGCCGCCGCTCAACTTGAACGCCAAGGCATTCACACCAACTTGACGCTGTTGTTTTCATTCGCGCAGGCATTGGCTTGTGGCGACGCCGGTGTGACATTGATCTCGCCGTTTGTGGGCCGTATTTACGATTGGCACAAAAAAGCGGCAGGTGTGCAATGGGACGAGGCCGCACACGCGGGCGCCAACGACCCCGGTGTGCAAAGCGTGCGCCGCATCTATCACCATTACAAACAACATGGCATTGCCACCGAGGTGATGGGTGCGAGTTTTCGCAACACGGGGCAAATCATCGCCTTGGCGGGCTGTGATTTGTTGACCATCAGCCCGGAATTGCTCGCGCAATTGCAAAGCAGTCAAGCACCGCTGCAACCTGCGCTGAGCGTCGCTCAAGCGATGGAGATGGACTTGCCTGCGTTGCATTTGAACGAAGCACAATTTCGTTTTGCGATGAATGAAGATGCCATGGCCAGCGACAAATTGGCAGAGGGCATTCGGGCGTTTTGTGCAGATGCCCGACAACTTGATGCGCTGCTGGGTACGCAGCACTGATCGGCACAGGCCCTTGGCCTGCTGGCCTGTGAACCGATCACATCATTTTTTCTGAAATTGCTGACAAGGGTCGTCGCGGGTGCGTGCCGGTGTGACCCATATGAAATCGGCCTTGCCTTGCCAACCCTCCAGCCAAGTGGCTTGTTCGTCAAGGTTTTGGAAGGTTGAATGCTCCAAGAACAACACGCTGACGGACCGAAGTTCAGGGCGATTGGCTTGGATGATTTGCGGCACGCCCAAGTGTTTCCAAGCGTGACCGTTGCCGGCCAATAAAACCGAAGGCGCATGCTGTATCAACACCGACGCCATGCTGGCGTCGCGCGCGCGTTGCACAGCGATCATTGCGTCAAACATGTGGGCCGGTAGCGCTGAGCAATGGCCAACGTCAATCTCTTGGCGCAATTGTTTCAAGCGGGTTTCATCCAGTGTTGAACGTTGCAACAAAGCCTGCAAACCAGCCGAGACACTTTGCCCTTGGCTTTTGAATACCTCGCGTGTTTGACCAGCAGGCAAGTTGCCGCCGTACAAAGGCAAGCCCGATTGCCGAATTGCTTCAAACAACGCTTGGTGCATCGGCCACTGCCAACCGTCGGCATCAAACCCGGCCTGTGTCAGCGCATCAAGCAAAGCAAGACGCGGGTCTGCCAACTGGCCCGCGTCCAAGTGCTCGGCCACCACGGTCAGTTGGGTTGGACGCCAAGCCGTCAACAGTTCGGCGCGCAGCGCGTGATGGCGCGGGTTGTCGTGGATTTCGCCCAGCACCGACACATCGGCGAGGTTGAGCGCATCCAACAAGTCGGACGGTTTGACCTGCGCGCCGAGGTTCACATCAAACAATTGTTCATCGTTGGGCAAGGCTGTGAAAGCCAAAGCCGCAGGAACAGCGGCGACGCACAACAGCCCTGTGAACAGCCGCTTCAGGTGCAGAAAAGGCATGGAATAGGTGAATGGTTGGAGATACCTGACCTTACCGCCTTTCTCCATTGGCCCATCGTCAACAGAACGATTTCCCTGATGCGGCATCATCGGAAAAATGGCATAGTGTAAGCAGGCCTAAAGAAATAAAGAAATTAAATATTCGAAATAAAAGGGTATAAAAAATCAATATCAAATCCACACAGAAACCTATTAAATACCGGTATGACGCTTGCCAAATCTGCCAACATCAAACAGTTGATCACTTTTCAAAAAGTGGCTCGGCTGGGCAATGTCAGCTTGGCAGCAGAGGAATTGTTTCTCAGCCAATCGGCCACGTCCATCCAATTGTCCAACCTTGAAGAGGCCGTCGGTGCCAAACTGCTCAGCCGCACGGGCAGAGGCATTCGACTCACCGAAGCAGGTGAAGTGCTCTACACGTTGAGCGAACGCATGCTCAATGTTTGGCAAGAGGTGAGCGATGAAATGGAGTCGTATTTGGGTGACTTCACCGGTACGCTGCGCATGGGCGTGGTGACCACTGCCGAATATTGGTTACCGCATGTGTTGGTGAATTTTTCCAATGCCAATCCCAAAGTGAAATTGAAATTGCAAGTGGCCAACCGTGACGAAGTGGTGCGTTACTTGATTGCCGATGAGATTGACCTTGCCGTGATGGGCCGGGCACCGCCGGACATCAAAGTCAAATCGGTCAGTTTTGCCAACAACCCGACCGCGTTTTTGGCAGCGCCGTCGCATGTACTGATGCACACGCCTGGCTTGAATTTGGAGATGCTGGCGCATTCGCACATGTTGGTGCGTGAAAAAGGCTCGGGCGCACGCGCCTCGTTGGAACGCATTTTCAAGGCGGCAGGTTTGAAGTTGTTGGCAGGTGCTGAATTGTCGAGCAACGAATCCATCAAGCAGTTGTGCATTGCGGGGTTGGGGCCGGCCTACTTGTCTTTGCAATCGTGTTTGTTGGAAATCCGCGCCGGCCTGTTGTCGGTGTTGCCCATGGCTAACAACCCGATGAACCGGCGGTGGAATGTGGTGCACTTAGAGCACAAACCTTTGTCTCATGTGGCGTCCGTGTTCATGGATCATTTGATTCGCCATGGACAAACTGAAATTGAGCGGCAACTGGACTTGATGTCAAAAATTCCGGTGGAAAGCGTGGCGGCATGGCACAACCAACCCGAGGAACCTGATGCGCCGTTGGCATGAAAAAAACCCCGCAGAACTTGCATTCTGCGGGGTTGTGGTTGTCGGGGCAACGCTGCCCTTGCGGGCTGCGCTCGACCAACAGGGGATCACATGCCCATGTCGCCCATGCCACCCATGCCGCCCATGCCACCAGGCATGCCGCCACCGCCTGCGCCAGATTCGTCTTTAGGCGCTTCGGCCACCATGGCCTCGGTGGTCAACATCAAAGAGGACACAGAGGCTGCGTTTTGCAACGCGGTGCGTGTCACTTTGGTGGGGTCCAAGATACCCATTTCGATCATGTCGCCATAGGTGTCGTTGGCAGCGTTGAAGCCGTAGTTGCCTTTGCCAGCCAACACCGCGTTGACGACCACTGAGGGTTCGCCACCGGCGTTGTAGACGATTTCACGCAAAGGAGACTCAACCGCTTTCAACACCAGTTTGATACCGGCGTCTTGGTCGGGGTTGTCGCCTTTGATGGTGCCAGCGGCTTGACGGGCACGCAACAACGCCACACCACCACCGGCCACGATGCCTTCTTCCACCGCAGCGCGGGTGGCGTGCAATGCATCTTCCACGCGGGCTTTTTTCTCTTTCATTTCGACTTCGGTGGCAGCGCCAACCTTGATCACTGCCACGCCGCCAGCCAACTTGGCCACGCGCTCTTGCAGTTTTTCGCGGTCGTAGTCGCTGGTGGCTTCTTCGATTTGCACGCGGATTTGTTTGACGCGTGCCTCGATGTCAGCGGCCGCACCTGCGCCGTCAATGATGGTGGTGTTTTCTTTGCCCACTTCGATGCGCTTGGCAGAACCGAGGTCAGCCAAAGTGACCTTTTCGAGTGTCAATCCCACTTCTTCGGCAATCACTTTGCCGCCGGTCAGGATGGCGATGTCTTCCAGCATGGCTTTGCGGCGGTCGCCGAAACCTGGGGCCTTGACAGCGACAACCTTCAAGATGCCGCGCAGGGTGTTCACGACCAAGGTGGCCAGGGCTTCGCCCTCGACATCTTCGGCAATGATCAGCAGCGGACGGCTGGCCTTGGCGACTTGCTCCAGCGTGGGCAGCAGGTCACGGATGTTGCTGATTTTCTTGTCATACAACAGCACGAAAGGGTTGTCCAAGAGGGCAGCTTGCTTTTCGGGGTTGTTGATGAAGTAGGGGCTGAGGTAGCCGCGGTCAAACTGCATGCCTTCAACGATGTCGAGTTCGTTGTCCAGCGATTTGCCATCTTCCACGGTAATCACGCCTTCTTTGCCCACTTTGTCCATGGCCTTGGCGATGATGTCGCCAATGCTGGAATCGCTGTTGGCAGAGATAGAACCGACTTGAGCGATTTCTTTGGTGGTTGTTGTGGCCTTGGTGGCTTTCTTCAACTCTTCGATCAAAGCTGTGACAGCTTTGTCGATAC
>CANGZG010000153.1 GCA_947458415.1 Comamonadaceae bacterium
CCTGGTAGATAGCTCCGCTTCAACTGACGCTGAAACCAAGTGCTACAAACTTGGCGACCCTACGGGGATTCGAACCCCGGTACTCACCGTGAAAGGGTGATGTCCTAGGCCTCTAGACGATAGGGTCAAAACCTGGACGCTCGACATTCTGGTGGAGGTAAGCGGGATCGAACCGCTGACCTCTTGCATGCCATGCAAGCGCTCTCCCAGCTGAGCTATACCCCCGGCAAACATCGAGTCCTCGATTATAGCCTGATATTTTTCTCACACTGTCAGGCGAGAAAAAACCTCTTCGCGTGGGAACAAAGCCATCACGGCGTCCAATGAAGGGGTTTGCGGCGTACCCAACAACAACACACGCACTGGCATCGCCAATTGGGGCATTTTCAAACCTTGGGACTGCAACACTTGCTTGATCACCGCAGCGATGGCGGCTTTGTCAGCTTCACATGTGCGCAAAGCCTCGACCAAAGCCTGAACGGCAGGGCGTATGGCGGGTGTCAGGTGTTGCGCCAAGTCTTCTGCGCTTGGCGACACGGGCCGGTAAAAACGCGCGGCCCAATCGGCCAAGGCCAACGTGGTGTCGCAGCGGTCTTTGAACAAGTCGCATATGTCCGGTAAGCGGCTGTCGGTGACGATGCCTTGATCGCTCAAATGTGTTGTGACCAGCGTCGCCAACGCTTGGCCATCCATGGCCTTCAGATGCTGGGCATTCACCCACCTTAATTTGGCTTCGTCGAATTGCGCGGCGCTTTTACCCAAATGGTCTAAGTTAAACCACTGCACAAACTGTGCACGGCTGAAGATTTCATCGTCGCCATGGCTCCAGCCCAAACGCGCCAAGTAATTGACCATGGATTCGGGCAAATAGCCTTCATCGCGAAACTGTGTCACGGCTTTGGCGCCGGTGCGTTTGCTGAGTTTTTCTCCCTGCTCATTGAGCACCGTGGGCAAATGGGCATACACCGGCGGTTCATGGCCCAGCGCTTGAAAAATATGAATTTGCCGGGGCGTGTTGTTGACATGGTCATCACCCCGAATCACATGGGTGATCGCCATGTCAATGTCATCGACCACCACGCAAAAGTTGTAAGTGGGTGTGCCATCAGGTCGTGCGATGACCAAGTCATCTAATTCGAGGTTGCTGATTTCAATCAAGCCTTTGACTTTGTCATCCCATTTCACAGAACCGGTCAACGGGGTTTTGAACCGCCACACAGGTTTGACACCTGCAGGCACGGCAGGCAAAGTCTTTCCTGGCTCAGGTCGCCACGTGCCGTCGTAACGCGGTTTTTCCTTTGCCGCCATTTGTCGCTCGCGTAACGCATCCAATTCAGCCACGCTCATGTAGCACGGATACACAAAGCCACGATCTTGCAACTGCGCCAGCACTTGCTTGTAGCGATCCATGCGTTGCATTTGGTAGAACGGACCTTCGTCATGCGTCAACCCTAACCACGACATGCCTTGAAGAATCACATCCACCGCTTCTTGGGAAGAGCGCTCGACATCGGTGTCTTCAATTCGCAAAATGAATTGGCCACCAGTGGCTCTGGCAAAAGCCCATGGATACAAGGCTGAACGGATGTTGCCCAGGTGAATAAACCCCGTGGGCGACGGTGCAAAACGGGTGCGTGTGGTCATGCGGTGGCCTTGATTTGGTCGAGTCCGCGAGACAAATCATTTTTCAAGTCGTCAAGGTGCTCCAACCCGACCGCCACACGCACCAAACTTTGTTGGATGCCTGCAAGTTGACGGTTGGCTTCGCTCAACCGTCCATGAGAGGTGCTGGCCGGATGGGTGATGATGGTTTTCACATCGCCCAAATTGGCAGTGATGGACATCAATTGCGTACTGTCAATCACCGTGAATGCATTGCTGCGGCAATGCTCAGGGTGGGCACCGACCACATCAAACGCCAACACCGGACCGCCCATGGCGGACTGCTGCTTCATCGCCAAGGCATGCTGTGGATGCGATGGCAAGCCAGGGTAATGCACTTTCGCTACCTTGGGATGCTGCTCTAACCAAGTGGCCAAGGCCAAGGCTTGCTCAGATTGCGCTTTCATTCGCAATGACAAAGTCTCTAGTCCTTTGAGCACCACCCATGCATTGAAGGGTGACAAACTCATGCCTGCACTGCGCATGACTGGAATGAATTTTTCCGTCACCATGGCTTGTGAAGCGCACAAAGCACCGGCAACCACCCTGCCCTGCCCATCCAAGTATTTGGTGCCCGAATGCACAATCACATCAGCACCAAAAGAGATGGGTGTTTGCAGTGCGGGGGTGCAAAAACAATTGTCAACCGCCAGCACAGCATTGGCAGCATGTGCAATGTCTGCCAACGCACGGATGTCACAGACTTCAGTCAAGGGATTGGTCGGTGTTTCGGCAAACAACAAACGAGTGTTTGGTTGAATGGCTTGCTGCCATTCAGACACGTCGGTTTGTGACACAAACGTGGTCTGCACACCAAACTTGGCGAATTCGCTGCTCAACAATTTGTGTGTCGAGCCAAACACAGAGTGCGAGCACACCACATGGTCGCCATTCTTGAGCAGCGACATGCACAAGAGCAAGACGGCTGCCATGCCGCTGGCTGTTCCCACGCATGCTTGCGCACCCTCAAGCGCAGCCAATCGCTTTTCAAAACTGGCCACCGTGGGGTTGGTAAATCGTGAATAAATGTAGCCGTCTTCCTCACCTGCGAAGCGGCGCGCAGCGGTCTCACTGTCAGGTTGCACAAAACTGCTGGTTAAAAACAAGGCTTCGGAGTTTTCGCCGTACTGGGTTTTGTCAACCGCAGTGCGCACAGCCATGGTTTCTTTGTGAAAGTGGTCGGGATTCAAAGCGTCAGTCATAACAGGTCAACGCACTTCAGCGTTGGGTAAGGCAAGGCGGGAATGGTCAGCAGCATCTTCTTCACCGCCAACGCGTTGTTGGCCCAAGCGTGTGATGTCTTCCACGCTCACGTCGCCAGTGATGTAAATGCCGTCAAAACAAGAAGCGTCAAAGCCTTGGATGGCCGGTGCACCTGGCAAGGCAGCACGCTTGACCGCTTCGAGCATGGGGGCAATGTCTTGGTATATCAACGCATCGCATCCAATCAATTCGCGCACTTGCTCGACTGAACGGCCAAACGCCACCAACTCTTCAGACGTGGGCATGTCGATGCCATACACATTCGGGTAACGAACCGGTGGCGCTGCGCTGGCCAAATACACTTTTCTGGCACCTGCATCCCGCGCCATTTGGACAATTTCACGGCTGGTGGTGCCTCGCACAATCGAATCATCGACCAGCAACACATTGCGGTCTTTGAATTCGCTGACGATGACATTGAGTTTTTGGCGCACTGAGCGCTTGCGTACCGCTTGACCGGGCATGATGAACGTGCGGCCCACGTAACGGTTTTTGACAAACCCTTCGCGGTAAGGCTTGCCCAGCAAATGCGCCAATTGGGTGGCGCTTGGGCGGCTGGATTCAGGGATGGGAATCACCACGTCTATGTCGGAAGGCGGAACGGTTGAGACCACGCGCTTGGCCAATGTCTCGCCCAAATTCAAACGTGCTTGGTAAACCGATATGCCATCCATGGTTGAGTCAGGACGCGCCAAATACACATACTCAAAAATGCAAGGCATCAAACAATGGACAGGTGCACATTGGTAGGCGTGCAGTTGTCCTTGCATGTCAATGAACACCGCTTCTCCCGGCGCGACATCGCGAACAAACGCATGGCCAGTGCCTTCAAGGGCAACCGATTCGCTGCCAACCATCCAGGTGCCGTCGCTGCCTTGGCCCACGCACAAAGGCCGAATGCCAAATGGATCACGAAACGCCAGCAACCCGTGCCCTGCAATCATGGCAATCACGGCATAAGAGCCTCTGATGCGTCGGTGAACCCCACTGACCGCAGAGAAGACATCGGCCACTGCCAGTGTGTTGCCACGGGTGGTTTTTTCGAGTTCGTGCGCGAGCACATTCAGCAGCACTTCCGAGTCACTCTCGGTGTTGATGTGACGGTGATCGGTTGAAAACAATTCGGCTTTGAGTGCATGGGCATTGGTCAAATTGCCGTTGTGTACCATCACCAAACCAAAAGGCGCATTCACATAAAACGGTTGCGCCTCTTCCTCGCTGTAGGCATTGCCTGCTGTCGGGTAACGCACTTGCCCCAAGCCAATGTTGCCGGGCAATGCGCGCATGTTGCGGGTGCGAAACACGTCTCGCACCATGCCCTTGGCTTTTTGCATGAAGAACTTGCGATCCAATTGGGTGACGATGCCGGCAGCATCCTGACCCCGGTGCTGCAACAACAGCAAAGCGTCATAGATCAATTGGTTCACATGCGAAGGACTGACAACCCCCACTATGCCGCACATCAAGTCACCAACCTTTCCAATGGCGCCGGCAACACCGGCTTTAAATACACAAGCAATTGATGAACCGACTGGGCCACATGAGAGTTCACCCAAGCATCTGAATAGCGCAAGGGTGTGAGCCCCACCACCACGGCCATCGCCATCCACATGATGGTCGCGCGCGCCACACCAAACACCACACCGAGCAAACGATCAGCCAAACCCAAACCCGCCAGCGACAACAGCCGCTTCAACACACTGCCAATCAATGCCATCACCAGCAGGACCAGCAAAAAAATCAACACCCAAGCCAACGCCACCCGGATGGCGGGCTCAGTGGCTGGCCATGGCAACGCCCGTGACAAGTCTGCAGCGTACTGGCTGCACAGCACAAAGCTCAGCACCCAACTGACCAACGAAAAAAATTCCTTGACCACACCGCGCCAAAAACCCAATGCGGCAGACAACAACATCAGCCCCCACAGCACACCATCGACAATGTTCATGCCTTACAGCGTCAACACAACCGCATTCAAGGACAGCGATTTGGTTTTGGTGATGATTTTTTGTGCTTCTTCGCGGGAAGCAAACGGGCCAGCGCGAACACGCGTGCGTTTACCTTCTGGGGTTTGCGCCACATGCACATAGGTTTTGACACCGGACTTTTCTAACTTGCTGCGCACTTCTTTCACTTTGGCTTCGTCAGAAAAAGCGCCAAACTGAACAATGAAACGCTCAGCCACGGCTTCTTTGGCGGCGGGTTTCGCAGAGGCGGTGGCGTCAGCAGGTGCTGGCGCTGTTTTGGCAGCTTCAGCTTTGGGTTTGGTTTCGGTGGATTTGGTTTCAGTGACTTTGGTGTCAGAAGAAGATGATTCAGACGGTGGATTCACTGCAGGGGTGACGGTTTTTTTGTTGTCATCCACCACCACTTGTTCGTTGGCACTGACCGCTTCTGACAGCGGTACTTTCGCGTTGTCCAATTTGTCGGGGATGGCCACCGTGGGTGGCTGAGAGGGACGCACCGCGTCCCGGTCGGGCATGTCGATACGGATGTCTGACGCGAGGTCGCGCGGCTTGGTGTCAAACACCAGCGGAAAACCGAGCAC
>CANGZG010000154.1 GCA_947458415.1 Comamonadaceae bacterium
GGCGAAACGCCGGAAATGCCTTTTGCAGCACAGGCAACAGTTGATGGCGAATCAGGTTGCGCGTGAATTGTTGGTCCAAGTTGGTCGGGTCTTCCACCCAAGCCACACCCGTGGATTGCAACCAAGCGCGGACATCCGCACCGGGCGCTTGCAACCAAGGTCGGTGTAATACCAAACCATGCCGCTCAGTTCGCTCCGGCATGGCAGACAGCCCCGGCAACCCCGCACCGCGTGACAGTGCCAGCAACAGCGTTTCGACCTGGTCGTCTGCGTGCTGCGCCAAAGCCACCTCGCGCAGCGTACCGCCCCAGTGATGTTTCAACACGTCAGCCATCGCTTGGTATCGCCCTTTTCGGGCGGCCTCCTCCGGGCTTTCACCGGGCGCATGACGCGCGTCGATGCGCTCGATCACCAAAGGCACTTGAAGCTGATCGCACAATTCTTGGCAATGCTGCGCGAAATGGTCAGCCGCTGTTTGAATGCCGTGGTGTATGTGAATGGCTTTGACCTGCGTTGGCCACTGTGCCGCGCAAGCCAACAACAAAGCGGTGGAATCTGCGCCGCCGCTCAATGCCACAGCGAATGGCAGCGCCGGCTTGAAGTGCTTCAAAGAAAGCGTCGCTGGCAAGCCAGCGGCTATCGAGGACAAATCAACGGGCGTCGGCTTTGGTGTCGTTGAATCGGCCATAGCTTTGCAGCCGTTCATAACGTCTGTCGAGCAACTCTTTGACTTTGAGGTCGCTGAGCTGACGCCATGCATCGTTCAAGCCGCGCTTCAAATGCGACGCCATGAGCTTGGTGTCACGGTGCGCGCCACCCACAGGCTCATTGACGATTTTGTCAACCAAACCCAGCGCTTTGAGTCGGTGCGCCGTGATTCCCAAAGCGTCAGCCGCGTCTGATGCCCGGTCAGAGGTTTTCCACAAAATCGAAGCACAGCCCTCTGGGCTGATCACCGAATAAATGGAATATTGCAGCATCAACAATTGATCGGCCACGCTGATGGCCAGCGCACCACCAGAGCCACCTTCACCAATGATGGTGGTGATGATCGGCACTTGCAATTGCGCCATTTCAAAAATGTTGCGGCCAATGGCTTCGCTTTGGCTGCGCTCTTCGGCATCAATGCCAGGAAACGCCCCCGGCGTGTCCACGAAGGTGAACACCGGTAATTTGAATTTCTCAGCGGTCTTCATCAACCGCAAAGCCTTGCGGTAGCCTTCGGGCCGGGTCATGCCGAAATTGCGTGCGGTGCGTTCGCGGGTGTCGCGCCCTTTTTGCTGACCCAGCACCATGCAAGCGTTGCCATTGAAACGGGCCAAGCCGCCCACGATGCTCAAGTCGTCAGAAAAATGCCGGTCACCGTGCATTTCCACAAAGTCCGTGAATATGTCGTTGATGTAGTCAAGCGTGTATGGGCGCTCGGGGTGACGGGCTATTTTGGTGATTTGCCAAGGGGTCAGGTCGCTGTAAATGTCTTTGGTGAGTTGCTGGCTTTTTTTCGACAGCTGCTCGATTTCTTCCGAAATGTCGACAGCGGACTCGACTTGCACATAGCGCAATTCTTCAATTTTGGTTTCAAGCTCTGCAATCGGTTGCTCGAAATCGAGGAATGTTTTCTTGGCCAATCGGTTCTCCTTGTGGGCTTTGGCCCAAGCCAACGTCAGTAGGCCACAGGCTGAGGGTCCAGCGAGCGCCAAATATACCAAGTTGCCACACTGCAATAAGGTTGCCATGCCGCAGCCACTTCACGGGCATCGCTGCGGCTGACCGCCTCACCTGAAAAATAATTTTTGCTGATGCCGTTGATCAGACCGACATCGTCCAAAGGCAAAACATTCGGTCGCAACAGGTAAAAAATCAAAAACATCTCTGCGGTCCAACGCCCGATGCCGCGAATGGCCACCAATTCCTCGATGATGGACTCGTCGTCCATGTCAGACCATTTGCGGGTGTGCACCGCGCCATTGGAAAAGTGCAAGGCCAAGTCGACCAAATATTCCACTTTGCGCGCGGACAGGCCTGCACCACGCATGTCATCCACTTTGAGTTTGAGCACTTGCCCCGGGGTGATGCTTTTGCAAAGCACTGCAAATTTGTCCCACACCGACTGCGCGGCTTTCACGGAAATTTGCTGACCCACAATGCTGCGCGCCAAGGTCACGAAAGCGTCTCCGCGTGACTCCAAACACACATCCCCAAACATGGGGATCAAGCGTCGCATGACACGGTCTTTTTTGGCCAAGTGACGGCAGGCTTCCTCCCAATAATCAGGGGTGACGCGCTTGACCTGCAACGGGCGAACAGCCATCAGGCGCGCTCCCATTGCGTGCCTTGCGGTGAATCCTTGAGTACCACGCCCATGTCGCTGAGTTGTTGGCGAATCTGATCTGCACGAGAAAAATCACGCGAGGCTTTGGCCGTGGCACGCTCGGCGATCAAGTTTTCAATTTGCGCGCTGTCACCGTTGTCGGCATCGGCATGACCGGTTTGCAAAAAAGTCAGCGGGTCGGCTTGCAACAAGCCCAACACGCCACCCAAGGCTTTGAGCAAACTGCTGGCTGACACCGATTGGCTGCGGTTGACTTCTGCGGCCAGGTCAAACAACACCGCCACGGCTTCTGGTGTCGCGAAATCTTCGTCCATCGCTGCTTTGAACCGCGCAGCTTGCGGCTGCTGCCAATCGATGGCCACGGTTTCAGGCGGCACGGCTTGCAACGCGGTGTACAAACGTTTGAGAGACGCCTTGGCATCGTCCAAGTGCTGGTCACTGAAATTGAGCGGGCTGCGGTAGTGACTGCGCACCACGAAAAAACGCACTTCTTCGGGGCGGTAACGCTGCAGCACGTCACGGATGGTGAAAAAGTTGCCCAAGCTTTTGGACATCTTGACGTTGTCCACGTTGATAAACCCGTTGTGCATCCAAAAGCGCGCCATGGCCACGCCATGGGCACCTTCGCTTTGTGCGATTTCGTTTTCATGGTGCGGGAACTGCAAATCTGCACCCCCGCCATGTATGTCAAATGATTCACCCAGCAAACTGCATGACATGGCCGAGCATTCGATGTGCCAACCGGGACGCCCGGAGCCAAATTCGCTGTCCCATTTGACGTCTGCAGGTTCATCGGCTTTGGCCGATTTCCACAGCACGAAATCCAACGGGTCTTCCTTGCCGTCCAGCACCGCGACCCGCTCACCCGCATGCAATTCATCCAATGACTTGCCGGACAACTTGCCATAGCCGGGAAATTTGCGGACCGCAAAATTCACGTCGCCGTTGGCACTGCGGTAAGCCAGCCCCCGCTGCTCGAGTTGGGCGATCAAGCCCAACATGCCGCTGACATGGTCAGTGGCTCGCGGTTCGGCTTGCGGGCGTTCGATGCCCAAGGCGTCAGCGTCCACATGCAACGCTTGAATCATGCGATCGGTCAATGCCCGAATGGATTCGCCGTTTTCCGTGGCACGTCGGATGATTTTGTCGTCAATGTCGGTGATGTTGCGCACATACGTGACCTGCAAGCCAGATTGTTTGAGCCAACGCTGCACCACATCAAAAGCCACCATGGAACGCGCATGCCCCATGTGACAAAAGTCGTACACCGTCATGCCACACACATACATGCGCACATGACCTGGCGTGAGGGGCTCAAAAACCTGCAACTCACGCGCGAGCGTGTTGTAAATGCGAAGGGCCATGGTTGGTTGAATCGGGATGTAATTGCACTCAGCAGGTGCGTAAGGTCACTCTACTACAATGCGCGCAGTATATCGAGGTCCCATGGTTTGCATCTGTGTGACAAGCGTCCATCACTTTTAAATCCATGCCACTTTTCCTGTTTTTTTTCAAACCAAACGGCGAGACTTGGGTGTCGGTGTGCAAGCGGGTTTGCGTCTCTGGCTTGTTGGTATTGGGCGCGTTCAGTGTGCAAGCGCAAACTGTCACGCTACAAAATTACAAAGGCACGCCGCATGATGAAGTGCAAAAAAGCATGATGCGTCGCGACTGGAACAATGCGCTGTGGATCACTGAAGAATACCTGCAAGACCAGCCCAGAGATCCGCAAATGCGTTTTTGGCGCGCCCGTTTATTGGAACAACTCAAACGCACGGACGAAGCATTTGACACTTATTTGGAACTGTCCCGCGAATACCCGGAGCTGCCTGAGGTACAAAATAACCTCGGCGTCATGCTCGCGGCCAAGGGTCGCACAGACGAAGCCAGACTTGCGTTTGAAAATGCGCTGCGCAACAACCCTGGTTACGCCACCGCGCATGAAAACCTGGGTGACATCTTGGTTCATTTGGCCCAACGCTCTTATGACACTGCCATCCGTTTGGCGGGCACCAACAAATCTCTGACGCAAAAAACCACAGCCCTCCAACCCGCTCTACAACTCACCTTGACCCCACCATGATGCACATTGCCCAACGTTTGGCACTCAGTTTACTGATGTGTTTTGCCCTCACCGCGCAGGCCCAGTCACCCAACCCGCAGGTCAAATTTGTCACCAATGCAGGTGAATTTGTGGTCGAGTTGTATCCCGACAAAACGCCCAAAACCGTGGAGAATTTTTTGGCTTATGTACGGGACGGCCACTACAACGGCACCTTGTTTCACCGCGTGATCAATAACTTCATGGTCCAAGGCGGCGGTTACGACACCAAATACAACGAGAAAAACACACGCGCTCCGATCAAACACGAAGGCGCGGAAGCCAAAGCCAACGGCGGTTTGCGCAACTCGGTAGGTACGCTGTCCATGGCGCGCACCAACAACCCGCACTCTGCAACCGCGCAATTTTTCATCAACGTCAAAGACAACGATTTTCTTGACCACCAATCGCCCACTCCGCAAGGTTGGGGCTATGTGGCCTTTGGCAAAGTGGTGTCCGGCATGGATGTGGTCAACCGCATCAAAGCCATGCCCACAGGCCCTGGCGGCCCTTTCCCCACAGATGTACCCCAAACACCTGTCGTCATTCAAACTGCAACCCTGGTGAAGTAACCATGTCCAACCCCAAAGTCGAACTGCATGTCCAAGCACACGGTGTCATCACCTTAGAACTTGACGCTGAAAAAGCACCCAAAACCGTTGCCAATTTTTTGGAATACGTCGAAAAAGGCCACTACGACGACACGATTTTTCACCGCGTCATTCCCGGCTTCATGGTGCAAGGTGGCGGCATGGGCCCCGGCTTGAAAGAGAAGAAAGTCGGCACCAAGCTTGAAAACGAAGCCAACAACGGGTTGACCAACGATTGCTACACGGTCGCCATGGCGCGCACCAGCGACCCGCATTCCGCTACCGCGCAGTTTTTCATCAATGTCAAAGACAACGACTTTCTCAACCACACTTCACCCACGCCTTCGGGTTGGGGCTATGCGGTGTTTGGCAAAGTGGTTGA
>CANGZG010000155.1 GCA_947458415.1 Comamonadaceae bacterium
CTGGACGGCAGTCTGTGTAGCGTGGCGACATCGCCCATTCTGTGGGGCGGCTTGGGCAACGATGGACAACATGCGTATTTCCAGCTGTTGCACCAAGGCAGCCATTTGGTGCCCGTGGATTTCATCGGCGTGCGTCAAGGTCATCAAGGCTTGCCTTTGTCTGAGGAGCACCAACGCGTGGTGTTGCTCAATATGCAAGCCCAAGCGCAGGCTTTGGCCCAAGGCAGAACGCACCCAGAAACCTTGGCGCAATTGAAGCAAGATGGTTTGTCTGCCGAGCTGGCAAATCAACTGGCCACGCACCGCAGTTTTGCGGGCAATGTGCCCAGCAGCACGCTGTGGCTGGCGCAATTGACGCCATTTGCGTTGGGTGCGCTGATCGCTTTGTACGAACACAAAGTGTTTTGCCAAGCGGCGATCTGGGGCATCAATGCCTATGACCAATGGGGGGTGGAGTTGGGCAAAACCATGGCCTTGGCCATCGAAAAAGACAAGCCCAAACCACCCGGTTGACGGGTTTGAAGCGGGTCAAGCCGCTTTGGGAAACGCGGCGCTGTGGACCCCGCGCGGACGCAAAGGCGTGACCGCGTCGCCAATCGCTTGGATGTGTTCAGGGGTGGTGCCGCAACAGCCGCCCACGATATTGACCAGGCCCTCGGCCGCGAATTCATGCAACAAACGGCTGGTGACCTCCGGCGTTTCATCAAACCCGGTGTCACTCATGGGGTTGGGCAAGCCGGCATTGGGATAGCAACTGATGTAGGTGTCGGCGGCGACTTTGGCCAACTCTTGGATGTAAGGCCGCATCAAGGCGGCGCCCAATGCGCAATTGAGCCCGATGGCCAGTGGCTTGGCGTGGCGCACGCTGTGCCAAAACGCGGTCACGGTTTGGCCGCTCAATAGCCTGCCCGAGGCGTCGGTGACGGTACCGCTGATGATCAACGGCAGTCGCTCACCGCTCTCATCGAAATATTCATCTATCGCGAACAACGCGGCTTTGGCGTTGAGCGTGTCAAAAATGGTTTCCAACAACAACACATCCACCCCACCTTCTACCAATGCGCGCACTTGCGCCAGATAGGCCACACGCAATTCTTCAAAGTGAATATTGCGCGCCCCGGGGTCGTTCACGTCGGGGCTGATGCTGGCGGTTTTGGGTGTGGGGCCCAGCGCGCCCACGGCAAAACGGGGCTTGTCGGGGGTGGAATATTTGTCGCACGCGGCGCGGGCGATCGCGGCCGAGGCGCGGTTCATGTCATCGGCCAAATCGGCCATGTCGTAGTCGGCTTGCGCGATCGTGGGCGCGCCAAAGGTGTTGGTCTCGATCAAGTCGGCCCCGGCCGCCAAATAGCCTTCATGGATATCGCGAATGATGTCAGGCCGGGTCAGGCTCAGCAATTCGTTGTTGCCTTTGACGTCTTTGGGGAAATCGCGAACACGGTCGTGCATGCCGTTGGGCCCGGCGTATCCCTCGCCCCGGTACTGGCCTTCGGTCAACTTGAAGCGCTGGATCATGGTGCCCATGGCGCCATCCAAGACAGCGATGCGGTTTTTCAACATGCCAGGCAATGCCTGTCCGCGGGTGAATGGCTGTGGTTCAAAAACGCTCATGGATGGGCCCAAGGAGAAAAAACATGCCGCCATGTCGGACATGGCGGATCAACAAAACCCGTATTTTCACAGACAGTTTGTGGTCAGCATCGGTGTTTTAGAATGACCGTCTGTTTTGAACCCAAGGTAGCCACCATGTCCGACCATTCCCAGGCCCCACACACCGAAGAAGATGTTGTGGAGTCGATTGTTCCATTGATGCCCATCGTCTTACCCATTGGCGGCGCTGTGCTGATTTTCATGCTGGCATTCATCGCTGTCTTCATGGCCTGATCGATTGTTTCTTTGGCATTGAATCCATTGCCTTTTTGACAAAACGCCCACCGCCGGGCGTTTTTGTTTTTGTTGTACGGAGTCCCCCGATGAACGCACCCGCGTATGTGACACACACCCGACTCAAGGCTTGGGTCCAAGACATGGTCCATTTGTGCCAACCAGACCATGTCCACTGGTGTGATGGGTCAGACACCGAGTACCAAAGCCTGTGCCAACAATTGGTGGACGCTGGCACCTTCATCCGACTCAACCCGGCCAAAAGACCCCACTCTTTTCTCGCCCGCTCTGACCCCAGCGATGTCGCGCGCGTGGAAGACCGCACTTTCATTTGTTCTGCCCGCAAAGAAGACGCCGGCCCCACCAACCATTGGATGGACCCGCAAGCAATGCGGCGCACATTGCAGCCCTTGTTTCAAGGCTGCATGAAAGGCCGCACCATGTACGTGGTGCCTTTCAGCATGGGCCCCTTGGGCTCACCGATCGCGCACATCGGTATCGAGTTGTCAGACAGCGCCTATGTCGCCGTCAACCAGCGCATCATGACGCGCATGGGCAAAGCGGTGTTTGATGTGCTCGGCGAAGACGGTGATTTCGTGCCCTGTGTGCACAGCGTCGGCGCGCCCTTGGCCCCGGGCCAAGCCGATGTCGCTTGGCCGTGCAACCCCACCAAATACATCGTGCACTACCCGCAAACCCGTGAGATCTGGTCTTACGGCTCCGGTTATGGCGGCAATGCCTTGCTGGGGAAAAAATGTTTTGCCTTGCGCATCGCCTCGCACATGGGGCGCGACCAAGGCTGGTTGGCCGAGCACATGCTCATCCTTGGCCTCACCAACCCGCAAGGCCAGAAATACCACGTGGCCGCGGCGTTTCCCAGCGCCTGTGGCAAAACCAATTTTTCAATGCTGGTGCCGCCCAGCGGTTTTGACGGCTGGAAGGTCACCACCATCGGCGACGACATCGCTTGGATCAAGCCCAGCTCAGACGGTCAATTGCGCGCCATCAACCCCGAGGCCGGTTATTTCGGTGTCGCCCCCGGCACCAATTTCCACACCAACCCCAACTGCATGGCCAGTCTGGACCAAAACGTCATCTTCACCAATGTGGCACTGACCGATGACGGTGATGTCTGGTGGGAAGGCATGGAAAAAGACAGCGGGCAATTGCCATCGCACTTGATCGATTGGCAAGGCAAGGACTGGACCCCAGACATCGCCCGCGAGAGCGGCGCCAAAGCAGCCCACCCGAACGCGCGGTTCACCGTGGCGGCCACCAACAACCCCGCGTTGGACCCGGCTTGGGACGACCCGGCTGGCGTGCGCATCGACGCGTTCATCTTTGGCGGCAGACGCTCAACCACCGTGCCGTTGGTGACACAAGCGCGCAATTGGACCGAAGGCGTCTACATGGCCGCCACCATGGGTTCGGAAACCACCGCCGCCGCCGCTGGACAACAAGGCGTGGTGCGCCGCGACCCGTTTGCGATGTTGCCGTTCATGGGCTACAACATGAGCGACTATTTCCAACACTGGCTGAACATGGGTGAACAATTGAAAACACGCAGCGCCACCTTGCCTGCGATTTTTTGCGTCAACTGGTTTCGCAAAGGCGAAGACGGCAAGTTTGTGTGGCCCGGCTATGGTGAAAACATGCGCGTGCTCAAATGGATGATCGATCGGATGGAAGGCCGCGCCCATGGCCGCGACAACGTGTTTGGCATCAGCCCGACGTACGACGAAATCACTTGGCACGGTTTGGCGTTTTCTGCCGCGCAATTCGATTCGGTGATGCAGATCGACCCTGCTGCTTGGCGTGAAGAACTGCAATTGCACGAAGCCTTGTTTGCGCAGTTGGCCTACCACCTGCCACCCGAATTGCCAGCGACCAAAGACGCGATGGCGTTGCGCCTGGGCCATTGATGCCTATTGACCTGGCTTGACGGTTGGCGATGGGTGTATTTGCAGAAAGACGTTCCATGACACCTGTGCCTGTGCAATGGCCGCCACTTCAAACTGAAGGCCATTTCCATCCCACCCGCGCACTGCGTTGCTTCAGCCACCGACCGCGCAGTTTGCATGCCTTGCTCGACAACGCGCTTGCCAGCCGACCCGAGCATGAAGCCTTGGTGTGTGAAGACCAGCGCCTGACCTATTCGCAACTGAACCAACGCGTGGGCCAATTGGCGGCAGGCTGGCGGCGCTTGGGCGTGAAAGCCGGTGACCGGGTGGCTTTGCTGCTGGGCAACCGGATCGAGTTTGTGGTTTGTTTGCTGGCCGCCACACGGTTGGGTGCGATCACCGTGCCAATGAGCATTCGCGAGCAAACCCCGGGCTTGCAATACATGTTGGACCATTGTGAAGCAGTGATGCTGGTGCACGAAGCCGATTTGTCAGACGTCTTGCCGTCGGCTCCGTCTTTGCCAAGCTTGCGCTGGCGTGTGGCGGTAGAGCCCTGTGAGGGTTCATTGGCCTGGCAAGACCTGCTCCATGCCGATGCGTTGACTGAGGTCGCGCCGGTCCATGAGGACGACACCGCCGTGATTCTGTACACCTCTGGCACCACCGGCCGCCCCAAAGGCGCCATGCTCAGCCATTTGGGCATGGTGCATTCGTGCATGCATTTTCAAGCGGGCATGGACATCCAAGCAGACGATGTCAGCATCGCGGCCGTGCCCTTGAGCCATGTCACGGGCTTGGTGGCCTTGGTCGCCACCATGCTGCACTGTGCAGCCAAGTTGGTGATCATGCCTGTCTTCAAAGCGGCTTGGTTTTTGCAACTCGCCCAACGCGAACAGATGACGCACAGTTTGATGGTGCCTGCGATGTACAACTTGTGCTTGTTGCAACCCACTTTCAGCACCACCGATTTGCGCCACTGGCGCATCGGCGCTTTTGGTGGCGCGCCCATGCCCGTGGCCAGCATCGAAGCTTTGGCCAACAGCTTGCCGCAGTTGGTGCTCATGAATTGCTACGGCGCGACCGAAACAACCTCCCCCGCGACCATCATGCCGCCTGGCATGACGCCACACCACAACGACACCGTGGGACAAGCTGTGGTCTGTGCTGACATGAAAGTGGTGGATGACGCGGGTCAACCCGTGCCTGACGGCAGCATGGGTGAAATCTGGATCAAAGGCCCGATGGTGGTGGCCGGCTATTGGAACAACCCCGACGCCACCGCCAAGGAATTTGTCGACGGTTACTGGAAGTCGGGCGACATGGGCAGCATCGATGCGCAAGGCTATGTGCGGATTTTGGACCGCAAAAAAGACATGCTCAACCGCGGCGGTTACAAGATTTATTGCATTGAAGTGGAAAACACGCTGTACCAGCACCCTGCGGTTGCGGAATGCGCGATCGTGGCCAAGCCTTGCCCCGTGTTGGGTGAACGCGTGCATGCGTTTGTGTCTGTGCGTGAGCCGGTGGACGCTGAGGTGTTGACCGCGTTTTGCAGCCCTCGCTTGTCGCGCGAGA
>CANGZG010000156.1 GCA_947458415.1 Comamonadaceae bacterium
CATGGCGCGCACCAGCGACCCGCATTCCGCTACCGCGCAGTTTTTCATCAATGTCAAAGACAACGACTTTCTCAACCACACTTCACCCACGCCTTCGGGTTGGGGCTATGCGGTGTTTGGCAAAGTGGTTGACGGCACCGATGTGGTCGACGCCATCACCAAAGTATCAACGGGCAGACGTGGTTTTCATGACGATGTGCCCAAAGACGAGGTGCTGATCACCAAAGCCGTGTTGGTCTGAACACCTTGTTGCTGGTCTGACGTGGACACCTTGGCAGCGCCCTTGCCTGCTTCACTCACCACGTTGGATTTGCGTGATTGCCAGCGGATTGCATTTTTGTCTGATGTGCATTTGCGGGCAGACGAACCCGCCACGTTTCGCGCTTGGTCTGACCATTTAAAGACCCTGAATGCGGATGCAGTGTTCATCTTGGGCGACCTGTTTGATGTTTGGTTGGGCGACGACATCTTGCAGCACCCGCCTGCCGTCTTTGAACGCGACTGCCTCGCCCGCCTCCATGCCTTGAGCCAAACCACACCGATTTACTGGCTGGTGGGCAACCGGGATTTTTTGTTCGGCGCAACCGCCTGCCAAGTGGCTGGCATGACCGCTGTCAGCGACCCTTGCGTGGTGCAGGTGGACGGGCAGCACTGGTTACTCAGCCATGGAGACGCTCTGTGTTTGTCGGACACCGCTTACCAGTCCTACCGTCAAACGATTCGCTCAGCGCAAAGCTTGGTGCAATTGAACGCCAGCAGTTTGCAAGACCGCATGCAACTGGCCAAAGCACTGAAAGCACAAAGCTTGGCCAACAAGTCCATGATGGAAAACTGGGCTGACGTGGATGAAGCTGCATGTGTGCAATGGCTGCAAGCCACGGGCACATCGGTGTTGGTTCATGGGCACACACACATGCCCCATGAACACCTTTTGCCAAACGGACTGCGACGCATGGTGCTGAGCGACTGGGATGCGCTGGCCACACCCCCGCGTTTGCAATCATTGCAATGGGAAAAAGGCAGTGGCTTTTCCAGACAAGCCCTGCCCGCCCCGGTCAACGCCTGAGCAACACCCTGAGCACTTGTTGCAAGCGTTGTGCGGCTTCTGAAGAGTGTGCAGATTGCAAAACCGTTACAACGTCTTGTGCCCATGTTTGGGTCGGCGGCGCTTCGTGACGCTTGGTCAGCAAAACCAATTGAAGGTTGCGTCGCGCGGCTTGGTGATCAGCAGGCGTGCTCACTTCTGCGGCCATTTCCAATCGCAACAAAGCGGTGGCAGCATCGCCCTTGGGTGCAGATTGGAGGGCATTGACCCACTCTTGCCGTTGCGCTGCGGTAACCCGTGAACCCAATTCTTTGGCTGCGGGCAGTTGCGCGGCATCGCGCTTGTCCCATGCCGACAACAGATGCACCAAGACTTCGCCATGGGCTTGCATCGCCAATTTTTTCAAGGCCATTTCAGCTTGCTCGATGGCGTGGCGCTGCGCGCGGTAAGCCGCGTCTCCCAAACGCGGGCCGCGCTCGGCAAACGGCTCACGCCCGCGTGGCGCATCACGTTCATGTCGTCTGCCTGGCGCGTCACGCTCGTTGCGACGGGCGCCGGGCTTGTCCCCAAAACGTCCCGCCACCACGGGTTCGGTTTTTTTCTGCCCTGGGCGATCGTCACCACGCACTGCTACGACTTTTTTGGCGGGTGCTGGGGGCTTGGCCTCGGCCTTGACCGGCTCTTGCGTGGCTGGCGCGGGGGCTTCCTCGTCCGAAGACGGCGGGTCGGAAGGCTCAACTGCCACGTCATCGGACACCGGTGCTTGTGTTGCGGTTTCTGACGAATCCTCGGCTGTGGGTGGAACGGTGTGTTGCGTGACCGGCGCAGCCTCTGCCTTGACCGGTTGAGCCATGACCACCTGGTTCAACTGCTGCATGGCTTGTCGAATGACCGCCACATCGCCTTGCGCAATGGCAGCTTCCAACGCCTTGGAGGCATCCAACACCGCTTGGTCATGTGCCGACAAGGCTTGTGCCTGTTGGCTGCGGTCTTGGGTTTTGCGCTGAAAGGCCTCGTCCAAGGGTTGACGGAATGCGTCCCACAGTTTTTGGGCCAATTTGCGGTCCAGTGCCACCGCTTGCGATTCGTGTTGCCAGCGCTGTTGCAACGCCTTGACCGCATCAATTTTGAGCACAGTGGCGCTGGCCAATTGCTTGGCCTCTTCAATCATGGCGCGGCGGTAGGCGATGCTGGCCGCTTGTGCCTGGTCCAAGGCTGCGTGGGCGCTGGACATGGCAGCTTTCCATTGCACTTGCATTTCGGCAAATGTTTTCTCGCTCAAATGTCCACTGTTGCGCCAGCGTTCAGAAAACTGATGCAATTCACGCGCTTGCTTTTTCCAATCGGTGTTACCCGCGTGGGCTTGGGTCCAAGCGGCCACCTCGGCCAACAACGCCAGTCGCTGCTCGCGGTGCGCTTGTGATTCGGCTTTGGCTTTTTCCAACCACGCTTGCACGAATGGGTAAGCGCGGTTGCAAGCTTGATCAAAGCGTTTCCACAGCGCATGGTTGGGTTGCCCACCTTGGTCAGTTTGCTTCCAAGCCTCTCGCAGTTGGCGCAAGGTATCTTGCAATTTGCGTCCCGTGACCACGGGCACCCAAACGGTCTCGGCAGTTGGGGTTGCCTCGGGAGCGGGTGCAGCCATGTCGCCCTCAGTGCTGGCAGGTTCAGTGGTGTCAGGTTTCAGGGCTGGCGCGGGTTTGAGCAATGCCTCGGCTTTGGTGACCAACTCGGTGCGCAACTGGTCGGCGCGCCAGCGTTGCCAGCCTTCCAACTCGCTCGCCTTGGTCAACGCCAATTGCGCGCTGGCTTCGAGCTCGCTGGGCAACAAACGCACGTGGGTTTTGAGGGCTTGCTTCAGAGCGGCTGCCGCAGACGTGGTGGCTTTGCTGTGACCCAAAGCCAGTTCGGCATCCAAGGTGTGTATGAGTTGCTGCACAGCTTGCACAGCCTGTGCTTGCTGCGCTGGATCGACCGAGGGTTTGCTGGCCGCGACCGGGGCGGGTTTGGCCGCCTCGCCTCGCATCACACGCAATTGGTCTGCCCATGCAGGCACACCAGGCAGGGGCAAACTGGCATCCGAGGCAGCGGCCTCGGTTTGCGTCAAGGCGGCATGGAATGCGTCCCACACCAAATGAATATGCTGTGCACCTTCGTTGAGGGTGGCAGGGTACTTGGGGTCAACGCTTTGCCAATGGCGATCTTGGCTGAGGGCTTGCCATTCGGTGTCAAAGCGCTGCAAGTCCGCTTGCAGTGTGGGCCTCAGCTCGATGGCTTCCGTCCATGGCTTGGTCGACAGGACTTCGATGCGCTGGGCCATCAACAAAGCGGACTCGCGCAGCACTTGGGCGCGGTGCGCCAAGTCTTCAATGTGTTTGACCATGTCCGCCAGCGCCAAGCGCAAACCAGACAAAGGTTCGCGCGACAAGGGCGCGCCCGCCTTGGCAGCGTCGCGCGCCCACGCCATGGCATCGGCCAAATTCAATTTGGGGTGGTTCAGCAAGGCATTGGCTTTGGTCGCCCATTCCTCTGCCAAAGCATCTTGGTTTTTAGAGCGACGCAGTTCTTCGATCTTTTCTTTGACTGGCTTGGCTGCCCCTTTGTCACGTGCACTCAGTTCTTTGAACACTTGTTGCAACACATCGACAGAAGGATCGGTATCGAGCCATTGACGCACGCGGGTCAGTCTTTCGCCGGCGGTCGCAGCGGTGATGGCACCACCCGTCAAAGCATCTAAGGCGGACAAGTCGGCAGAACTGTGGGAGGGGGTATTCACGGCAGTCAAATCGCTAGGTTGAACCCTGATGGGCTGAGCGCTCTATTGTGACAGGGCTTAAGGGCAAAGGTTTAAAATGCCTCGATGCAACTGTTTGAATCCATCAAAGCATCGGTCAAAGTCATATTGGCTGACATTGGCCAGGGCTTTTTCTTGATCACCCACAGCGGACTGGCTTTGCTTGGTTTGGCGGTTTTTTGCTTTTTTCTGATTTTCAGCACACAAACCGATTTGCGCGACAACGTCGAAGTTCAATTGATCGACTGGTTGCAAAACCGCCATGGGTTGGACTTCGGTTTCAACGATGACGCAGACGCGGTGGACCGCGCCACCGCCACCGATCCGCGCGATTTGACCAAAGAACAAGCGGCGATTGCCTTTTGGCTAAGCCGCAAATACCGTGTCGCGCCTGAGCCCTTGAGTGCATTGGTGGTCGCGGCCTACGAAGTGGGCAAACAGAAAAAAATTGACCCCACGCTCATCTTGGCGGTCATGGCCATTGAATCCGGCTTCAACCCGTTTGCCCAAAGCACCATGGGCGCCCAGGGTCTGATGCAGGTTCGCACAGAAATTCACAGCGAAAAATACGACGACTTCGGCGGCGAGTTCGCGGCCTTTGACCCGGTGGCGAATTTACGAGTAGGCGTCATGGTCTTGCGTGAAGCGATCAACCGAAACGGCAGTGTCGAAGCCGGACTGCGCCAGTACGTCGGTGCGGGCAACAGCGGAGAAGACGGCGGCTATGTCGGCAAGGTATTGGCGGAGCAAGAGCGCTTGCAAGAGATCGCCAGCGGAAAAAATGTGTCCATCAACACCCCGAAATCATCTGCAGAAGACGGCCTGGTCGATTTGTGGGACAAAGCCAAAATCCAAACGCCTCTCAATGCATCCCCAGCCCAACCTTGAACTTTTCTCACGGAGACAACATGTACCAACGCTCGCAACTGATGGCGCAAACTGACCCTGAACTGTGGGCGGCCATTCAGAACGAAAACCAGCGACAAGAACACCATATCGAATTGATCGCGAGCGAAAACTACGCCTCGCCCGCAGTCATGCAAGCGCAAGGCACCCAACTGACCAACAAATACGCAGAGGGCTATCCCGGCAAACGCTATTACGGCGGTTGTGAAAATGTCGACGTTGCCGAGCAACTCGCGATCGACCGTGTCAAGCAATTGTTCGGCGCAGACGCCGCCAATGTGCAACCGCATTGCGGTGCATCAGCCAACCAAGCGGTGTTCTTGGCATTCTTGAAACCCGGCGACACCATCATGGGCATGAGCTTGGCCGAGGGCGGCCATTTGACCCACGGCATGCCTTTGAATTTGTCGGGCAAATGGTTCAAGGTGGAAAGCTACGGTTTGAACGCCAAAGAAGAAATCGACTACGACGCCATGGAAGCCAAGGCCATGGCCACCCGCCCCAAGTTGATCATCGCAGGGGCATCGGCCTACAGCTTGCACATCGACTTTGCACGCTTTGCCAAAGTGGCCAAAGCCATTGGCGCGGTGTTCTTGGTGGACATGGC
>CANGZG010000157.1 GCA_947458415.1 Comamonadaceae bacterium
GTACCAGACTGGCACTGGAAATCACCGACCCCAAACCCGCAATCCCACGAAGTTCCCGCTCCAATTGGGTCGCGGTCTGCTGCAAGGTGACCGGGTCATCGCCCGTCAGCATGACCAGGTATTTCTCACCGGACGCGCCGAGTCCGACTTTGACCCGCATGCCCGGCATGTCTGACAACATTTGGCGCATTTGCTTTTCAATCACCCCTTTGCGCGGTCGCTCACCACGCTCTGTGAGTTGTATCGTCAAGGTCGCCATGCGGGTTTCTGCGCTGGCCTGCGGCATGCTCGGGTCTGAACCGGCAGAACCGCCGCCGATGGTGGTGTAAACCGATTTGACCTGCGGCAAAGTCATGACGCGTTGGCGAACTTCTTCTGCGGTTTTTTCAGTGAACGCCAGCGATGTGCCCGGGGGCAACTCAATGCCCACCTGTGTTTGCGAGTTGTCATCCGGCGGAATGAAACCGGTGGGCAACAAAGGAATCAAACTGAGGGAAGCAATGAAAAAAGCCGCTGCGCCCAGCGCTGTCCAAAAACGATGGGTCAAACACCATCGCACCATGCGCAGATACACCGGCATCCAAAACGGCACAGGGGCGGGTTTGTTCGAGGGCTTGAGCATGTAAGCCGCCATCATGGGTGTCAGCATGCGGGCCACCACCAGGGAAGCAAACACTGCCAACGCGGCGGTCCAGCCGAATTGCACAAAAAATTTGCCGGGGATACCGCTCATGAAAGCAGTGGGCAAAAACACCGCCACCAAGGTGAAGGTGGTGGCAATCACGGCCAGACCGATTTCATCGGCCGCCTCCATTGCCGCAGCAAAGGGCGACTTGCCCATGTACAAATGCCGCTCAATGTTCTCCACTTCCACAATCGCATCGTCCACCAAAATACCAACCACCAAGGACAGCGCCAACAAGCTGATGACATTGATAGAAAAACCCAAATACCACATGCCAATGAACGCCGGGAGCACCGACAAGGGCAAGGCCACGGCAGACACGAACGTGGCGCGCAGGTCACGCAAAAACAACCAGACCACCAACACGGCGAGCAAGGCGCCCTCATAAAGCAAGATCAATGACGCGTTGTACTCCTGCCTGACTGGCGTGACAAAGTCAAAGGCGGTGGTGATGGTCACATCTGGATGGGCTGCACGCAATTCTTCCAACGCTTTGAACACGCGCTCGCCCACATCGACTTCGCTGGCACCGCGACTGCGCGACACCTCGAAACCCACCACTGGTTTGCCATTCAAATACGCAGCCGAGCGCTTTTCCGCAAAGGTGTCGGTGACGGTGGCAATGTCACTCAAACGGACACGGCCACCTTGACCGACTGCGATGTCAAGTTCTGCCAATTCCGCGGCTGAGCTGACTGTGGCGATGGTGCGCAGCGGTTGTTCGCTGCCACCCAAATCGGTACGACCGCCAGCGCTTTCGCTTTGCACTTGACGCAATTGGCGCGACACGTCAGCCGCAGAAATGCGCAAAGACTGCATTCGCACAGGGTCAAGCGCAATGTCGACTTGACGTTGAACACCACCCACCCGGGTGACCGAGCCCACACCTTTGAGAGACAACAAGCGTCTGACCACGGTTTGGTCGACAAACCAACTCAAGCCCTCTTCGTCGAAATTGGGTGAGGTGATGGTGAACGCCAACACGGGTGCCCCGGTCAGGTCGAGTTTTTTGACAACCGGCTCCAGCAGGTCATTGGGCAAATCGCTGCGGGCTCTGCTGACCGCAGAGCGGATTTCATCCAGCGCTTCTTGCACCGGTTTTTCAATGCGAAATTCGCAGGTCACCAACACCGAGCCATCTTGTACTTTGGTGTAAATGTTTTTCAAACCCTGTACCGACACCACGGCATTTTCAATTTTGCGCGCCACCTCGGTTTCCATTTGTCCGGGGGAGGCCCCGGGCAACGACGCGGTGATGACGATGGTGGGTAAATCGAGGTCAGGAAAGTTTTGCACCTTCATGCTTTTGAAGGACAACAAGCCCGCAAAACTCAGCAGCACAAACAGCACCACCCCAGGCACAGGGTTGCGTATGGACCAAGCAGATACGTTCATGGAACGACTTTCACCAAGTCCCCGTTGGTCAAAAAGCCTGCGCCGCGCACCACCACATTGGCTTGCAGCGGCAAGGCTGACGTGATTTCAATCATGTCACCTTGCCTGCGACCGACAGACACTTTGAGCAATTTGACACGTTGGTCTGGGCCCACCAGGTAAAGTTGTTGAAACCCATCGCGCACCACCAGTGACTGCTGTGGCACCAAGAGGGCTTTGGTGCTGCCGAATTCAAATTCACCGCGCACAAACATGCCGGGCTTGAGCAAACCTTGCGCCGCCGCAGGCAAATCCACATACACCAGGCCGGTGCGGTTTTGTGCGTCGACGGTGGGCGCAGTCAGACGAACCTGGCCACTGACCTCAGCGCCGCTGGCCAGCGTGATGCGCACTTTTTGGCCGGGCTTGATTCTGAACAATTCGCTGGACACAAGGTCTGCACGCCACTCCAAGCGGTTGCCCCGAATCAGGCGAAACAATTCACTGCCCAAACCCACCACCGACCCCACGCTGGCCGTTCGCGAGGAAATGACACCGCTGTCCGGGGACCGCACTTGCGTTTGGTGCAAACGCAATTCAGTGACCGCCAAATTTGCTTGGGCAGACTCGACACGGGCCTTGGCCGTGGCTTCGGCAGTGACATCCTTGTTGTATTGCTGGGCGCTGATCACGCCACTGGGCTGCAAAGCACGGGCGCGGTCGGCGTTGGCTTGGGCTTCGGAGGCCACGGCTTTGGCTTCGTTCAATGCGGCTTTGGCTTGGTTGATTTCCGCCAAGACGGATTCGTTGGCAAACACCGCCAGCACCTGACCGGCCTTGACCTGATCACCGACATTGACCCGCACTTGGGTCAAACGCAAACCGCCGATCTCTGCGCCGACACTGGCTTCTTGCCATGCCGCCACGGTGCCGTTGGCACTCAAACGTTGCGAGAGTTGCTGGTTTTGCGGTTGCGCCACTGTCACGGTCATCGCCGGTTTGGCTGCGGCTGCCGGTTTGGATTCCGGTTGTTGCGCAGTTGCGAGCAACGATAACGCGCCGATGGCCCCACACCCTGTCAGACGAACCCATGTCCGTCGCTGTATGAATTGCATGTTTCTGCCTTTGAACAGATGAATGAACGCGAGGTACTTACAACACCCTCAATACATGGGTGGGCTTGAAGCCCAAGTCCGCCATTTTTCCTTTTCGGGCTCGTGTGCCACGCGCATTATTCAAGCTTCTGATTTCCAGCGTTTCATCGCGGGCTTTACCCCCGCGACCCACGCCCAATAAACACACACTGCGGGTGTATGCGGCGGCACCCGCCAAGCTGTCTTTGTCTTCAAGGTCCATCAACATCAAACCGCGCCCGCCTTTTTCCATGGCTTTGAGCTCGGCAATGTCAAACGTCAGAATGCGTCCGCCAGTGGACGCGCACACCACATGCGTGGCAATCGGCAAGGGCTCGGCGCCATTGCCACCGCCCACGACCGAGGGCACGCACAACGTTTCACCCTGCTGCAAACTGATGAAAGCTTTGCCCCCTTTGTTGCGTGAGAGCAAGTTGTCAATGCAACACACAAAACCATAGCCGCCAGACCCACTGAGCAACAGCGTCATGGTGGTGGGGCCCGCGAGATAGTGAACCAGCTGGGTGCCAGATTCGACATCCACCAAGGTGGTCACGGGTTGGCCGTCGCCTCTGGCACCGGGCAACGCAGACACGGGCACCGAATACACGCGACCATTCGATCCAAAGGCAATCAACGGGTCAACGGTGCGGCATTCAAACGTGTCGTACAAACCGTCGCCCGCTTTGAACGCAAAACTGCCGGGTTCGTGTCCATGGCCTTGGCGCACACGCACCCATCCTTTTTCAGACACCACGACGGTGACCGGTTCGTCAATGACTTTGACCTCGGCCACGGCCTTTTTCTCGGCCTGAATCAAGGTGCGGCGCGGGTCAGCAAACAACTTGGCGTCGGCTTCGATTTCTTTGACCATCAAGCGGCGCAATGAGGAGGTGCTGCCCAAAATGTCTTCCAAGCGGCCTTGCTCTTCCCGCAACTCTTTGAGTTCTTGTTCAATTTTGATGGCTTCGAGTCGCGCCAGTTGACGCAACCGAATGTCCAAAATGTCATCGGCTTGACGCTCGCTGAGCTTGAATCGCTCGATCAACGCAGGCTTGGGTTCATCACTGTGACGGATGATGCGAATCACCTCGTCAATGTTGAGCAACACCAGTTGCCGGCCTTCCAAAATATGGATGCGCGCCAGCACCTTGTCCAAACGGAATTGCGAGCGGCGTTGCACGGTGGTTTGGCGAAAACTGATCCACTCTTCCAACATCTGGCGCAGCGTCTTGGGCACGGGGCGGCCGTCCAAACCAACCATCGTGAGGTTGATCGAGGCCGAACTCTCTAAGCTGGTGTGCGCCAGCAAGGTGGTGATGAGTTCTTGTTGCTCAATGGTGCGTGTTTTCGGTTCAAACACCAAGCGCACGGGTGCATCTTTGGACGATTCATCACGCACACCATCCAACACCGACAGCACCGTGGCTTTGAGTTGGGTTTGTTCTGCTGTCAGCGCTTTTTTGCCGGTCTTGACCTTGGGGTTGGTCAACTCTTCAATTTCTTCCAGCACTTTTTGCGAGCTGACGTTTGGCGGCAATTCGTTGACCACCAATTGCCATTGGCCCCGCGCCAAATCTTCAATCACCCAACGCGCACGCACTTTGAGTGAACCGCGACCGCTGGCGTAGGCGTCAGAAATATCGGCGGCACTGCTGATGATTTGACCGCCACCGGGGTAGTCCGGGCCGGGCAGCCACTGCAGCAATTCTTCGTGCGTCAACTTCGGGTTCTTGATCAACGCCACGCACGCATCAGCGACTTCGCGCAAATTGTGGCTGGGAATTTCGGTGGCCATGCCAACCGCAATGCCACTGGCCCCATTGAGCAAGGCAAACGGCAGTCGCGCCGGCAATTGCTTGGGCTCTTCGGTGGAACCGTCGTAGTTGGGCTGAAAGTCGACCGTGCCTTCGTCGATTTCATCGAGCAACAAACTGGTGATGCGTGCCAAACGCGCCTCGGTGTAACGCA
>CANGZG010000158.1 GCA_947458415.1 Comamonadaceae bacterium
ATGGGTACCGTCGTGGTGCCATAAATCCAAGACGGCGGATCGAAGGTGTAAATCTCGCCACCAAAATACCAGAGCATCAAATCTGCCAACACAATAGACAAACCGATCGTGACCAATGTTTGACGCAGATCTTCGCCTTGCATGCGTCTGAACACCACGATTTGAATCAGAACACCAGTGATCGCGGAGACCACGAAGCCCGCCAACACGGCCAACAACCACGAACCCGTGTACTCACCCACGATCCATCCAACATACGCACCGATCAAAAACAAAGAACCGTGTGCCAAGTTGACATTGCGCATCAATCCAAACACCAATGTGAACCCACTGGCCACAATGAAATACAAAGAAGCCAGCGTCAAGCCGTTGAGCATGGTTTTCAAAAACAAAGTGGCATCTTCGTACAAGCCCCATAACGAAAGCAATGCGATGGGCAAAACCAACAGCCACCAAAAAGCCAACTCACTGCGTTTCATGCAGCACGCTCCCAAGGCATGGCACGAGTGGTTGGCGGGCGTTTCGCAAACACGCCATCTTTCATCACCGCCAACATGCGGGATGGTTCGCGCATGATGGCCAAGTTGGTTAAGGGGTCACCGTCAACCAACAACAGATCAGCCAAATACCCTTCTTTGACCAACCCAAGTTCATTGGGCTTGAGCATGATTTGTCCACCGTACAACGTGCAGGAACGAATCGCTTCCATGGGCGTGAATCCCAAATAACGCACAAAGAACTCCAAGTCACGCGCGTTTTGTCCGTGGGGCGTGAATGCAAAACCATAGTCACCCCCAGGCATCACGCGAATGCCTCGTTTGTGCATGGCGCTCAAGGATTTCAAAGCAGCTTCCCATTCAATCGCATAACCCATGCTCTCAGCTTTGGCCCGTGTCACACCCCAAGGTTCAGCTTCATTCAACAACGCATGGATGATGCCAATGCCCGGCACCACAAACACTTTGTCTTTGGCTGCTTCCAACATGTCCAAGGTTTTTTCGTCACAAAAACTGGCGTGGTAAATGATTTCAATCCCGTGCCTTAAGGCTTGTTGTACTGAAGGACCCGATCGTGCATGCGCTGTACCCCGCTTGCCGCGCATCTTGACTTCTTCCATGGCCGCTGCCACTTCAGCGTCGGTCATCCAATGGGTTTCTGCAGGTGAATCTTGTGTGAAGTTATCGCCCGATAAATTGAGCTTGATGCAATCCACACCGTACTTCAGAAATAAGCGCACACATTTGCGCATCTCCTCCGCGCCATTCACATTCGCACCAAAGCTGAACTCAGGGAATGGGAGATGCGGCAATGTTTCGTCGCCGAGCGCGCCTGGCACAGTGATTTCCTGGCTGGCTGCCAAATAACGGGGGCCAGGTATTTGACCGCTGTTGATGGCATTGCGAATCACCACATCCAAGCGTGGTTTGGCGCAAGCAGCACCCACACACGATGTCCATCCGGCTTCCAAATAAATTTTGGCAACCTTGGCACTCCAGAGCACATGCTCCTCCAGAGGCATGGTTTGTATGCCTGCCAAATTGGCTGCGTTGTTCCAAGAGAAATGGGTGTGTGCCTCGCACATGCCTGGCATCAATGTCGCACCGGCCGCGTCAATTTGCAATGCATCACCCGCAGAAATCGGCGCCGTAGAACGGCTGATGTGCTTGATGCGCTTACCCTCGACCAGCACGCTGCCTGGGTAGGGGGCAGCGCCACTGCCATCCAGAATTCGAACATTGGTGAAAAGTGTTGATCCCACGGTCATCTCCTTGTTCAAGCGGCCCAACGTGTGGGAGCGGTTGTACGGCCAGGTTGTCCGCGCTGCGACAACGATGGCGGCTCGCGATGGAACACCCCGTCTTTCATCACCGCCAATATGCGGGACTTGTCCTGCAGCACAGTGATGTCTTGCAAAGGATCGCCATCAATCAGCAACATGTCAGCCAAATACCCTTCGCGGATTTGACCTAAAGGATCGGCAGTGCGCATCATCGGAGCGCCCCATACCGTGGCACTCAGCAACGCTTCCATGGTGGACATGCCAATGTGTTTGACAAAATATTCCAAGTCCTTCGCATTGGTTCCATGGGGTGTCCACGCGAAACCATAATCACCCCCCGGCATGATGTGAATGCCACGTTTGTGCAATGCCCGCATCGATTCAATGGCCGCGTCAAGCTCTTTGAAGTAGCCCATTTTGTGAACCACCTCTTTGGTCAAACCATATTCACTGGCGTTGTGGCAAGTGTTGATCAGCCAAGCCAAGCCAGGTGCAATGAAATGCGATTGGCGATGTTGATCCAACAGATCAATCGCTTCGTTGTCAAGAAAACTGGCGTGGTAAATGACATTGATGCCTTGCTTGACGCATTGCTTGACTGACCAAGTGGAGCGTGCATGCGCTGCGACCCACTTGCCCCAAGACTTGGCCTCTTGCACGCAAGTGGTGATTTCCTCTTCCGTGAATTGGCTTTGCTCGCTGGACATGCCGGTGATTGACTCGCCTGACAAATTGATCTTCAACGTATCCACGCCGTATTTGCAAAACATGCGGACACAGCGACGCATTTCATCGCTGCCACTGACCACGGCACCAAACGCAAATTCCATTTGCGGCAAGTGCGGTTGGGTGCTGTCGCCTAAACCACCGGGCACAGTGATTTCCTGACTGGGTGCGGTGTAGCGTGGTCCAACTATCGTTCCATCATTGATGGCATTTCGTGTGACCACGTCCAACCGAGGCTTGGCAGCTGCCGCACCCACGCAACTGGTCCAACCCATGTCCAAGTACTGCCTAGCAACTTGGGCACACCACAAGATGTGTTCTTCAGGCGGCATGCGTTGGATGGCATCCAAACTGGGTTGGTCATTCCAAGAAAAATGCGTATGCGCCTCCACCATGCCAGGCATCAGAAAGCAACCCGCACCGTCAATCACGGTTTGTCCAGGCGAGGGCATGTTTCGCATGCCATTGCCAGCGCGATTGACACGGACAATTTTGTTGCCCTGGACCAATACTTCGCCGACAAAAGGCATGTCACCACTGGCATCAAACACATTCACGTTGGTAAACAACACTTGGTTCATGGTCTGTCTTTCAAGCATGTCGTTTCAGAAAATCGCGGGTCTCGCGTACACATTCATGTGGTTTTTCAATCGGTGTCCAGTGACCACAACGGTTCAACACCACACAGCGTGCGTGTTGCATTCGTCTGGCCATGGTGCGAACTGAATCAGGCGTTGCCACCAAATCCTCGTCTCCAGTGACCAACAGTGTTTGCGCTTGAATCTGCTCAACCGCTGCGGTTTGCGCGCTCGCCAACGCCAAGCAGTGGGCGGCATAAGCCTTGGGCGTTTGCCGCATCAAACTTTCTCTGACAAAGGAATATGCGCTGGGGTGATTGACTTTGGTGTGTGAGCTCACGGCGGTCGCTAACAATTGGTCCGCCACGGCTTGCATGCCAGCCAGCCCTTCTTTTTGGATGTTTTCTGCCCGTTTGCGAAGCCCTTCTCTGGCAGCGTCAGCAGGCGACATCAACGGCCCAAACAAAACCAAACTTTTGACCAAGGCTGGGCTGGTGACTGCCAAGTGCTGACACACAATGGTTCCCATGGAATGCGCCACCCATTGCGCTTGGGTGATCCCCAAGGCCTTGCAAACGGTTTGCAAACACGACACCATGTCTTCAATGCGGACAGCGCTCACATCCAAAGCCGATCTGCCGCTGCCGGGCATGTCCACACGAATCCATCGCAAACCCTCAAATGCAGACTGCATGGCAGACCAAGTGTTCGACGTGCCTCCCAACCCATGCACACACACCACCGCAGGCCCTGATCCAGAATCTTCGACAGCCACGCCCTGGATCAGATGCAAGCTCATGCTTCGCTTGACTCCATGCAAACAAGGTGGTGGACTAGAGGAAACAACATGGTGGCGCCAATCTATGAAAATCTTCGACAGGTATGAAAGATGTCAAAATGAGACATGTGTCTCAAATTACCCGAGAAATAGTAAGGCTTTGAGTGCAGAATAGAAACCCTGATCACCGCATTTTTTATCCTGATTTACCCTGATGAACACCCATCCTGTCACACCCACCCCGGACTTTCCCGGACGCCCCCCGGGCATCAAACCCGTCACATTCAACATGCTTGTGGACAGCGCGATCACATTGATGCAGCAATCCGGATGTGCGCCCTCAGTGGCAGAGGTGGCGACACACGCTGGCGTGTCCAGGGCCACGGCTTACCGTTGCTTTCCCAGCAAAGGCGCAATGCTCAGCATCATGGTCAGCCAGTCGCTTGGCCCCATGCGAACGTTTGCGTCCGAGCATGTTGGCGGCAAAGATCGGGTCATGGACCTGTTGACCCGAAGTTTTCCAAGACTGAGTAAGTACGAAGCCACGCTGAGAACCGCAGTGCAAATCTCGTTAGAACAACAAGCTTTGTCAAAAGCAGGTTTACTCAAAGAAACACCTTACCGAAGAGGACACCGCATACACATTCTTGACAAAGCATTGGAGCCTTTGAAGTCACAATTGCCACACGATATATATTCGCAATTGCACAAGTCACTGTCCATGGTTTATGGGGTGGAAATATTCATTGTCCTCAAAGACATTTGGAATGAAAAAAACAAAAAAGTCTTGGACACCATGCTATGGATGGCAGATGCATTGATTGAAGCGGCACTGGCACAAGCGAAGGAACGAAAAAAAGCTCGACTTAATCAAAAGGAATGAAATGAAAATTGCGACATGCATTTACCAAGGCAAGCCGTATGTGGGCCAAGTGTCAGAACAGGACCAAACCATTCAACTGTTTGAGGTTTCCGAAGAAGAACACCAAGCGGGGGCTTTGTCTTTGATTCTGAAGCAATCGCAACCCAAACTGTCTTCGCGCTTGCTCTCCTTGAAAGAGGTGTCATTGACTGCACCTATTCCAAAGCCCCGACGAAACCTGTTTTGTGTCGGTCGTAACTACCATGCGCATGCCAAAGAATTGGCTGGCAGCGTGTTTAAGAGCAGCAATGCCGATCCGAACGCCTGGCCCATCGTGTTCACCAAAGTGCCAGAGTGTGTGGTGGGACCTTTTGACCCAGTCACATTGCCTGTCCATATC
>CANGZG010000159.1 GCA_947458415.1 Comamonadaceae bacterium
ACTGGGGTTGAACGGGGGGTGTCGATCGCAGGCGACAACGCTGCCGCGGCAACAGTCACGCTGGGTGAGGGCGCTGTGGCAACCGCTGCGGCGATCGGCATGCCGGGCACATTGGCATAGCCTTGCACAAACACATGGCGGGAGCCGTCTTCTCGGTAAAAGTGCCTGGCTGTCTCACCGATGTTGCCTTGGTAAACCTCGATACAAACACAGGCTTGGTCTGGCAAGGGGTTCCATACTTTATGCACATCGCCCAACCGAGGCGATACCGCTTCGACATCAGCGGGCAACATGTCGATTTGAAAACCGGCAGGCACCCACCGTCCATCAGACATGCGGCTGTACGGCTGACACGATTGGCTGCCCCGCAACACACCGCTCAAACCCCACACGGTGTGGTCGTGGATGGGGGTGCTTTGGCCGGGGCCCAACACCCAACTCACCACTGAAAATCGGTTGGCCGGATCGGCGTAAATCAAATACAGCTGCGGGTGATGCGGATGCCGCTGTGAGAGTTCGGGGTGCAGCCAATCGTCTTTGGATAGCAAGGCCACCAAGAGTTGCTGTGCTTGGCTCAGCAGTTCGTCTTCTGTGGGAGAGAGGTTGACCAGCCTGGTCATGTCGGCCAGAAACTGGTGCAGTCTTTGACTCTGGGGCTTGGTTGCTTCGTACATCTCAGCAGATTTTCTTATAAGGTGGCGATTGTTCCACAGTCGTTCCAGAAAAAACGCTGGCAAACCCATCGCACAGAAAATGGCTTGGACAAACGCTATGCTTGGCAAACGATGAACACACGCACTTCAGACAAACATGTATTGGCCGGTGTCATGGGTTGGCCGATTTCACATTCGCGCTCACCGGTGATCCATGGTCATTGGATCAGCCAATGGGGATTGCGTGGCAGTTATGTGCCTTTGGCGGTCAATCCTGTGGCATTGCCGCAAGCGCTCAACGGATTGGCTGCCTTGGGTTTTGCCGGATGCAACCTCACCTTGCCGCACAAGGTAGACGCACTGGCTTGCGTGCATGAGATCGATGCGGTGGCGCGCCAAATCGGCGCGGTCAACACCGTGATCGTCAACCCCGATGGCAGCTTGCGTGGCACCAACACAGACGCGTTTGGGTACATCCAAAGTTTGCACGAAGCGCAGCCGTCTTGGCAAGCCGCCCAAGGTGCCGCCGTGGTCTTGGGTGCGGGAGGTGCAGCCCGTGCCGTGGTGTGGGCCTTGGCCGATGCAGGCGTCAAAGACATTCGGTTGATCAACCGCAGTCCTGACAAAGCGCATGCGTTGGCAGCGGCGTTCGGTTCACCCGTGCGGGCCTGTCCCTGGGAACAACGCGCGGATGCGCTGGCAGACGCCGGGTTGTTGGTCAACACCACCACCCAAGGCATGCAAGGGCAACCTGCCTTGGACATCGATTTGGCCGCACTGCCTTTGCATGCGGTGGTCTCCGATATCGTTTACACACCGTTGAAAACCGATTTACTCATGCGCGCAGAGCAAAGAGGTCACCCCATCGTCAACGGCTTGGGCATGTTGTTGCATCAGGCCAGACCGGGTTTTGCGGCATGGTTTGGTGTCATGCCAGAGGTCACACCCGCGTTGTGGCAAGCTGTGCTTGCCACCCTGTGACTATTTGCGTACCGAGGGAACCTCGATGTTCAACCCTTGCGCGCGCCACATCAAATACAAACTGATGTCACGCATGTCCATGTGTCCCCAAGCAGGAATCTCTGCTTTGACGCCGGTGTAGCAAAAGCGCAAACGCCGCTCTAAGGAAGCCAGTCTTTGCCATTCGATGCGGTACGCCGGGTAGGCATTCGGTTGGCCTTGGCTCAGTCGGTCGGTGAACAATTTGATGCCGTAGCGTTGGTCGTGGCATTGGGTACATGCCAAGTTCATTTGGCCTTGTCGGGTCATGAATATTTTTTGGCCTGCTTCAAAATGGGGTTTCGCTTTGCCTTCAATGTTCACTTGAATCGGCATGCCATGCGACGCAGAGCTCACGTACAAGGTCATGGCCAGTAACTCGTCAGACTCCAGCGGCCAGTCACTGGCTTTTTGTTGTTTTTGACGGCATTGCCGAATGCGGTCTTCCAAATTGAACAGCTGACCGCTGGCTTTGTCGATGGCCGGGTAGCGCGTGGCCACACCTTTCATGCTGCTGGGTAATTCGCCATGGCAGGACTGACAGCTTTTGTCCGATTTACCGGCCACTTGCTTCCATGACTTGGCTGCTTTGTCCAAGGCGGGCAAGGCGGGATTGGCGAAATCATCGCCTTGCAAAGCCAAAATTTCAGGACCGGTGAACGCGATGCCTGATTGCAATTTGTCCAAAGGAATGATGCGTTGTTGTGCATGCAATGGCATCGCGATGCACCACCCCACCAGCCATGCCCAGGCCAACACAACGCGGCCATGTTGGAGTGCAGAATGGGTGAAAGCCATGCCAGAGAGATGCCCCATGTCAGGACGAGGGCGCTTGCGATTGGTTGGCGGGTTCAATCACCAAGTTGTGGCGCAATTCACCGATATAGCCTTTGTCGTCTACCCATCGGAAATACAACTCACCCGATTTGGTTGCGCGCAAATAAAACTCAAACAAAGGGTTGGCTGCGGTGCCGGTGGTGGGTTCTACCCGGAACACTTCCTTGTCATGCAAGATGCATTGCAAATGGCGAATCACATTGCGCTTGACCAACACACCTTCAAGGTCGCGCAAAAAACCGCTGTCCATCGGGTGCTGCACCAGCAAACGCAACTTGAACACATCGCCTTGGACGATGCGCGGAGGAACTTGTAAACGTGCGACGGTCATGGGTTATCCGTTGTCAATGCAAGCCGCTTCAGTGACCACCACTTCTTGCGTTTCGTAGCGGAAGGTGCCGTCGGACAAGCGCGCCAAAGCCACCACCATTTGGGTTCCAGACAAGCGCACGCGCATGGTCAATTCAGCACGACCGTTCCAAGGACCCAGCACAAACATGGCCATCAAGGGCACCGGATTGCGTTGCGAGATCAGGTAGATGTGCGTCACATGCGAGGCTTCAGTCATCGGGCTGTCCACCTTCAGGCTCAACGGAACCAAGTGACCGTTGTCAGCCAACATCGGCAAGGACAAGGTGACGCCTTCGTGTTTCATGGATTGGCGCACCACATACGGCGCAACCATTTCTTCAAAGGTGCGCAAGCGCGCATCGCTCAGGTCTTGCACTCGGCCCAGCACCGACATGTCTTGTGCATGAGACAAACCTGCGCCCATGCCCCACGCACCGACCGTGGTTTGCAAAAAACGGATCAGGTAATCGCGGCGCGACAGCGGTGACAACATCAAGGTCCTTTGGTGGCGTTGAGCAAATATGCAACGATGTCTTCCAAGCCTTGCTCGGTCAGCACCGTTTTGCCAATCAGTGGCTTGGCCACATTGTGCAACCCTTGGGTGCTGAAGTAGGCAGGCATGAAAGTTTGCGGGTTGAGCAAGCGCGGGTCAGCGATCCGATAGCGGATTTGTTCTGCGCTCAGTCGTTGGCTCAAACCGCTGAGGTTGGGGCCCATTTCTCCGCCTTCTTTCATCCCGGGAATGGTGTGACACAGCACGCAACCTGTTTCTTGTCGATTGACCAACAACTTGCGGCCACGCTCAGTGTCTGCGCTGGCGGCAGACGCAGTGGCGGGCATGGCGTCGCTGGCGGCCCAGACCGTGCAGCTGCCGAGCAACCAGGCTGACAAGAGCAATGGCTTCATGCTTTGACGAGTGACAAGCCGTGGTTTTTCAAGGGCAAGGAGCGAATGCGTTTGCCCGTGGCAGCGAACAAGGCATTGCCCAACGCCGGGGCCAGCGGAGCTTGCGCGGGTTCACCCACGCCACCCCAAAAGCCGCCCGTGGGTGCGATGACCATCTCCACTTTGGGCATTTCGTTCATTCGCATCATGCGGTAGTCGTGGAAATTGGATTGTTCGATGCGTCCATCTTTGACCGTCATTTCGCCCCAGAAAATCGCGGTCAACCCATGCACCACGCTGCCTTGCAGTTGGGCTTGGATGTTGTCGGGATTCACCGCATAACCCGGGTCAATGCCGATGACGACGCGGTGAATTTTGACTTCCCCGCGCGGGCTGACGGACACCTCGCAAACGCACGCAGTCCAACTGCCGTAACCGTCGACACTGGCAATGCCTCGGTGCACGCCCTTGGGCAAAGGCCGGCCCCAATCGGCCGCTTTGGCCACTGCTTGCAAGATGCTGCGGTCGCGGTTGGCTTTTTCGTTGTCAGGCAGCAAAGCCAGTCGATAAGCCAACGGGTCTTGTCCTGCGGCGTGCGCCAATTCATCCAAAAAACATTCACGCACAAATGGATTTTGCGAATGACCCACCGTGCGCCAAAACCCGACGGGGACGGCTGCGGTGCGCATGGCAAAGTCAACCAAGGTGTTCGGGATGGCGTAGGGATGGTCGTTGAAGCAAGCCACAGCTTGGTTGTCAACCCCGTTTTGCAAAGGCATGCGCAGCAACTGAGAAAACAATGACGGTGCGCTCACACGCACATGCAATGCATTCGGTTTGCCCGTGCTGTCAACCGACGCGCGCATGCGCACCAAGCTGGCAGGCCGGTACAAATCGTGTTGCATGTCTTCTTCGCGGCTCCACATCAACTTGATGGGTTTGCCAGGGATTTGCATGGCAATCGCGACAGCTTGACGGGTGAAATCTTGCGGCGATTTGCGCCCGAGCCCGCCACCCATTTGCATGGCGAAGACGCGCACTTTCTCTTGTGGCATGTCCGCCGTGGAAGCGGCGGCGGTGAGCGTGGATTCGGGGTTTTGCGTGGACGCCCAAATGTCGAGTTGCTTGTCTGTCCACATCGCGGTACAAACCATGGGTTCCATGGTGGCGTGCGCCAAATACGGTGTGTAGTAGTCGGCTTCGACCACTGGCGCCTTGGCGAGCGCGCCCAAGGTGTCGCCATCGTTGCGTGCAATCGCCAGTTCGTTGTGGGTCAATCCATCGCGGTAGAACTGCATCAAGCCGTTGCTGTTGACCGCGCCGTTTTTACCGTTGTCCCATTCAATGGACACATCGCGCAAAGCCTCTTTCGCGCGCCACCAGTTGTCAGCCAC
>CANGZG010000160.1 GCA_947458415.1 Comamonadaceae bacterium
GATGACCTGGTTGACCTCTTGCCCGTCTTTGACGACGCTCATTTTGTTGCGGGTTTTGCGATTGAGCACGTCCAAGTCTTTGACATCGCGTACCGTCATGATGCCCATGCCATAGGTCCCGTTGTCTGCTTTGACAATCACAAACGGCTTTTCATGGATGCCGAATTCTTTGTACTTGCGGCGGATTTTGGTCAACAAGGCATCCACGTTGGTGGTCAAACATTCCATGCCTTCGCCTTCGGCGAAATTGACTTCTCCGCATTGACTGAACATCGGGTTGATCAACCAAGGGTCAATGCCGATGAGTTTGCCAAAACGCTTGGCCACTTCTTCGTAATTGGCGAAATGGATGCTTTTGCGGCGCACACACCAGCCTGCATGCAGTGGTGGCAACAGGTATTGCTCGTGCAAATCTTCCAAAATCCCGGGGATGCCCGCGCTCAAATCGTTGTTGAGCAAAATCGTGCAAGGGTCAAAGTCTTTCAAACCCAAGCGGGTTTTGTTGCGAATGACTGGCTCGAGCATCACCGAGTCGCCGTTGGGCAAATCGATCGATGTGTTTTCTTTGATCTCGGGGTTGATCGAGCCAATCCGCACATTCAACCCCGCCATGTTGAAGATGCGCGCCAGCTGCGCGACATTGCTCAAGTAGAACGTGTTGCGGGTGTGGTTCTCTGGAATCAGCAACAGGTTGCGCGCCTCTGGGCAGATTTTTTCAATCGCTGCCATCGCCGCTTGCACAGCCAACGGCAACATTTCTGGCGTGAGGTTGTTCCAGCCGCCGGGATACAAATTGGTGTCCACAGGGGCGAGTTTGAATCCCGCATTGCGGATATCGACCGAACTGTAAAACGGAGGGGTGTGCTCCATCCACTCCATGCGAAACCAACGCTCGATGGCAGGCATGGAATCGATGATGCGCTGCTCGAGTTCGTTGATGGGGCCAGTGAGTGCGGTGATGAGGTGAGGGACCATGGGACAACTTTTTGAATGTGACGTGGTTAAGTGGGGCTGATTCTGACAGCTTCAAGGTCAACCCCGCACTTCACCTTCGCCCAGCACCACAAACTTCAGCGAGGTCAAGCCTTCGATGCCCACGGGCCCACGCGCGTGAAACTTATCGGTGGAGATGCCAATCTCGGCACCCAACCCATATTCAAAGCCATCGGCAAACCGGGTGCTGGCATTGATCATCACACTCGCTGAATCGACCTCGTGGACGAAACGCTGACCATGTGCATGGTTGAGCGTCAAAATGGCATCGGTGTGGTGGCTGCTGTAATGGTTGATGTGCGCAATGGCTTCATCCACCCCGCTGACCAGTTTGATGCTGATGATCGGCGCCAAGTATTCCTCGAACCAATCTTGCTCGGTCGCGTCTTTCACGACCGCCCCATCGATGCCTTGCAACAAGCTTTTGCTGTCGGGACAGCAGCGCATTTCCACCCCTTTTTTAGCAAACACCGCACCGATGCGCGGCAAAAAATCAGCCGCCACGCCGCGCGCCACCAACAAACTTTCGGTCGCGTTGCAAGGGCTGTACTTTTGCGTTTTGGCGTTGTCGGTGACGCGAATCGCCATCTCCAAATCACACGGGTCATCAATGTAAGTGTGGCAATTGCCATCCAAGTGTTTGATGACGGGCACCTTGGCGTCACGGCTGATGCGCTCGATCAGCCCCTTACCGCCGCGCGGAATGATGACGTCCACATGGTCAGGCATGGCGATCAATTGACCGACGGCTTCGCGGTCGGTGGTGGGCACCAATTGCACCGCGTCGCGCGGCAAACCGGCGCTATGTAAGGCCTGTTGCACACGTTGCGCCAATGCGGTGTTAGAGGTCAAGGCCTCAGAGCCGCCGCGCAAAATGCAAGCATTGCCACTCTTGATGGCCAGTGACGCCGCTTCGATGGTGACGTTTGGGCGACTTTCGAAAACCATGCCAAACACTCCGATGGGCACGCGCATTTGCCCCACCCGAATCCCACTGGGTTGCTGCGTCATGCCCGTGATGCTGCCGATGATGTCAGGCATGGTGGCGAGTTGCTCGCAGCCCACGGCACAGGTCTCCAAAATGACCGCTGTCAATTTGAGCCTGTCGAGCATCGGGCCGTCCAAGCCCTGGGCAGCGGCGCGCTGCATGTCTTCTTGGTTGGCGGCCACCAAGGCCGGCGTATCGGCGCGCAACAAGCGAGCGAGTTCACGCAACGCATGGCTTTTGCGCGCGGCAGTGGCTTTGGCCATGGCGGCGCTGGCCTGCTTGGCCTGTTGGCCCAAGGCCAACATGAGTTCTGGAATGGTGTGGGCGTTCATGGATGGATTTTGGCAGAGAAGCCGTTGAGTGGTGTCCAGGGCTGCGTTGCTGCGTTCGCCCGCCTCACGCTGGGTCAGCGCGGACTGCAGGCTTTGCTGAACATCAGCGCCAAGCGCAACAACGCCTGCCAACTGTCGCTGGGCCAGGTAGGCAGTTTCATGCCCTTGACCACGCCATCGACTTGGTGGGCACTTTGCAGCAATCGCTCAAGTTGCACGGGTTTGAGTTGCGGCAACACCCGTTCGAACAAACGTTCTTTCAAGCCCCACACCCTTTGCTCGCGCAACACCTGAGGCAATGGGCGCCCGGCCATCACCGCATCTTTGACCCGCTTCAAGCTCCGGATGTCTTCCGCCAAGGTGTAGTGCACCAACACCTCAGACACGCCCTCGGCTTGCAAACCATCGACCATGCGTTGCACGCGCCAATGCTGCCCTGCCAACACCGCCTCGGTGAGTTTGAACACGTCGTAGCGGGCCACGTTCAATACCGCGCGCTCAATTTGCTCAAAATCCAACTCGCCTGGCGGATACAGCAAGCCCAGCTTTTGAATTTCCTGGTGCGCTGCCAACAAATTGCCCTCGACCCGGTCCGCAAAAAACTGCAAGCTGCGCTGCCCCTCTTCGCCTTCGCGCACCCTTTGTTGCTGCTGTCCCAACCGGTGTGCAATCCACGCGGGCAAACCCGCTCGCTCGATCGGATCGAGTTGCACGGTTGCGCCATGGTTCTCCAAGGCCATGAACCAACCACTGCTTTTGGCGGTTTTGTCTAAACGGGGCAAAGAGACCAATAACAACACATCGTGTTGGTCGGCCAACTGTTCTGTGAGGGACTGCAACGCCACGCTGCCTTCTTTGCCCGGTTTGCCAGAGGGAATGCGCAAATCAATCAACAGCTTGTCAGCAAACAGGCTCATCGCACCCGCTGCCGCTTGCACTTCGGCCCAGTCAAAATGCGCACCAGCCACCATGAACATCTGCCGCTCGGTGTAGCCTTGTTCGCGTGCGGTTTGTCGAATGACATCGGCCGCTTCTTGTTGCAACAAGGGCTCGTCCCCGTGCAATGCATACACGCTGCGCAACCCCTTGGACAGATGCTCTGACAAACGTGACGCGGCGATTTGCATGGAAAGGTCAGGGCAAACGGGCGGCGGCCAGCCGTCTGATCAATTGCTGCACCAAGTCTGAACGCATGTCGCGGTACAGCAGCTGTTCCTCGGACTCCTTGGACAACGCCGCTGTCTCGTTGAAACTGATATCTCTCTCTTGCACGATGTCGGTGTCGGGAATCAGTTCGTCGCCATCGCGGGTACGCAGCCTGAAACGCACTCGCAAGCGCAAAGTGAATTCACGCACCGTCCCGGTCGAGGTGCGACTCAGAATCACTTTTTCTTGTGCCTCTTGCAACATCTCCAAAATCACATCCGCGCGTTCGATTTCTCGCGCATCCGAAATCAATTCCAAGTTGCCAATGCTTTTGAGGTTGCGCCTGAGCAATTGTCCAAATGGTGAAGCCTCAGGAAGGTTGGTGTAGAGGGTTTTGAAAGGCAGGTTCGGCGGTTTGCGCAATTCAAAACCGCAAGCGAACAAACAACCCAGCACCGACGCCGCACCGCCAACGCGAACGGCTTGCTGCAGCCATGCTCTGCGAGAACCCAAGGAGGCGGGGTGGGCGTGTGGCATCAAATCACCAGGTTCACCAAGCGCCCAGGGACGATGATGATTTTTTTCGGGGCCGCGCCTTGCGACTGCTTTTGAAACGCATCGCTGGCCAATGCCGCTTGCTCAATGCTGGCCTTGTCGGCTTGCGCACTCACTTTCAACGAACCGCGCAACTTGCCATTGACTTGCAACATCAACTCTATCTGGTCTTGTACCAAGGCGGTTTCATCCACGTTAGGCCATGGCGCATCCAGCAACGCGCCCAGCGTGATCACATACCCCAATTCGCCCCATACATGGTCGCTGATGTGCGGGCAAACGGGGTACAGCACCCGCAACAACACTGACACGCATTCTGACAAGGCGGCGCCGTCTTCTGCGCTGTCGCTCAACGACGCATCTTCCAAAGTGTTGAGCATTTTCATCACTGCCGAGACCACGGTGTTGTATTGCATGCGCTCGTAGTCGTAATTGGCCTGCTTGAGCACACTGTGGACATGCAGACGCAAGGTTTTGGCTTCCTCGCTGAATGCCGCAGCTTGCCTGCGGTCTACCGCCATGCCTTGGGCAATGTGTGTTTTGTGCTTGTGCGCAAAATTCCACACCCTGCGCAAGAAACGGAAACTGCCTTCCACCGCAGAATCGTTCCATTCCAAGGTGGCTTCGGGCGGCGCGGTAAACATGGTGTAGAGACGCGCGGTGTCGGCGCCGTAACGCTCAATCAAGTCTTGCGGATCGACACCGTTGTTCTTGCTTTTGCTCATCGTGCCCACGCCTTCGTAGGTGATGGCCGTGCCCGCTGGCAAATCGCCTTTGGCTTCTTTCAAGACCGCGCCAATGACTTTGCCACTGGCATCATGCTGGTCCTGCACTTCGTGTGGCCAAAAATATTCGATGCCGCCTTTGGCCGCTTTGCGCGAGTAGATGTGGTTGAGCACCATGCCTTGCGTCAACAACTTGGTGAACGGCTCATCCACGTTCACCAGACCCAAGTCGCGCATCACTTTGGTCCAAAACCGCGCATACAGCAAATGCAAGATGGCGTGTTCAATGCCACCGATGTACTGGTCCATGCCACTGCCACCCGTGGCTACGCC
>CANGZG010000161.1 GCA_947458415.1 Comamonadaceae bacterium
GTCCACGCTGGTCACACGCTTGCTGCGTTTGCGTGCGGCTTCAAATGCCACACGCGCAATACGCTCGACCTCGGGGCGGGTGTAGCGCATGGTGTCGAAGGCTTCTTCTGAACCGGCGAACGCGCCGTCGGGTGACACACGTCTGCCGCGCGGTTGGCCAAAATAAATGTCGCCCGTGAGTTCGCGAATGATGAGGATGTCCAATCCTGCGATCAGCTCAGGCTTGAGACTGGATGCATTCACCAGTTCGTGGTAACAAATCGCAGGGCGGAAGTTGGCGAACAGCCCCATGTTTTTTCGCAAACCCAAAATCGCTTGTTCAGGACGCAAAGGGCGGTCGAGCGTGTCGTACTTCCAGTCGCCGACCGCGCCAAACAACACGGCATCGGATTGCATGGCGAGCTTCAACGTGGACTCGGGCAGCGGGTGTCCGTGTGCATCGTATGCGGCACCACCGACCAACGCGGTTTCCATTTCAAAGCGCAAACCGAGCGCCTTCAATACCTTGATCGCTTCAGCGACGATTTCGGTGCCAATGCCGTCACCCGGTAACACAGCGATCTTCATGGTTGGTGGTCTTTCAAGGTGTGTGCCAGCCAAGGCTTGGCGGTCAAACGGGCGGCTTCAAACGCACGAATTTTGTCAGCATGCTTGAGGGTCAGGCCAATGTCATCCAGCCCGTTCATCAAGCAGTATTTGCGAAACGCTTGCACTTCAAACGGCAGTTCTTCACCTTGCGGTTGCACCACCACTTGACGCGCCAAGTCGACCGTGAGTTGGTAGCCGGGGAAGGCCAAGCAGTCATTGAAGAGCTTGGCGACTTGGGGTTCGGGCAACACGATCGGCAACAAACCGTTTTTGAAACAGTTGTTGAAAAAGATGTCAGCAAAGCTGGGCGCGATGATGGCTCTGAACCCAAATTGGTCTAGCGCCCACGGGGCGTGTTCGCGTGAGGAACCGCAACCAAAATTTTTCCGCGCCAACAAAATGGATGCCCCTGCATAACGGGCTTGGTTCAAGACAAAGTCAGGGTTGGGGCGGCGGCTCGCCGGGTCTTGGCCGGGCTCGCCTTTGTCCAAGTAACGCCATTCGTCAAACAAGTTGGGACCGAAGCCGGTTTTCTTGATGGACTTTAAAAATTGTTTGGGAATGATGGCGTCGGTGTCGACATTTTCGCGGTCCATCGGCGCGACCAAGCCTTGGTGTGTGGTGAATGTTTGCATATGGAATAGGGGTGAGAAGCTTCAGGCGAACATCAAACGACCTTTTGGGAGAGGTACAGGTCGGTTCATCATTTTTGCAGTTTCAATCCAGTCATCGATGACTTTTTGGGCATTGTCTAGCGCGCTGGCGTAGGTGTCTCCATCCGCCATACAGCCAGCCAATTCAGGAACTTCCGCGATATAGCAGGCATCTTTTTCACTCCAGTAAATGATGATTTCGTACTTGCTATTCATGATCGAGTGCTCCTGGTATCAATTGGTATTTCACCAACACATCTCTGACTTGCTTGACTTGGTAGCCTTTGGCCAATTTTCCTCTGGCTTGTAGGTTCAAAATCTCTTCCACACCTGGCTTGAAAAAGATGTGGTGAGAGCCTTTGACCCGGCAACCAAAATTCAAACCTGCCAACAACTTTGTCAAATCATCAAAATTCAGGTTGTGATCACTGCTGCCAGAGAGCAGGGTCACCATGAATTTGTCCTGTTTGCCCATTCGGCTTAACTGAACTGACGCACATCGACAAAGTGGCCGTGGATGGCGGCAGCGGCAGCCATGGCGGGACTGACCAAATGGGTGCGGCCACCGTTGCCTTGTCGGCCTTCGAAATTGCGATTGCTGGTGGACGCACAACGTTCACCGGGTTCGAGCTTGTCGGCATTCATGGCCAGACACATCGAGCAACCGGGTTCGCGCCATTCAAAACCTGCTGCTTGAAAAATGGTGTGCAGGCCTTCGCGCTCGGCTTGCTCTTTGACCAAACCCGAACCGGGCACGACCATGGCCAGCTTCACATTCTTGGCCACTTTTTGTCCGAGGCGTTTGACCACGCTGGCCGCTTCGCGCATGTCTTCGATGCGGCTGTTCGTGCATGAACCGATGAAGACTTTGTCAACGAACACATCGGCGAGAGGCTTGCCCGGTTCAAGCCCCATGTAGGCCAACGCACGTTCGATGGCGTCGCGTTTGTTCGCGTCTTTTTCTTTGTCAGGGTCAGGCACTTGGTCGAGCACCGACAACACCATTTCAGGTGAAGTGCCCCAAGTCACTTGCGGCGCGATCTGCGCGGCATCCAAAGTGACGACTGCATCGAAATGGGCGTCGGCGTCAGAGTGCAAGGTTTTCCAATAGGCCACCGCTTGGTCCCATTCCACGCCGCCCACAAATTGGCCGCTGGCGCGGTCGGTGCCGGGCGCCATCGGGCGACCTTTGACATAGGCAATGGTTTTGTCATCCACCGCCACCAGCCCCGCGCGGGCACCGGCTTCGATCGCCATGTTGCACAGGGTCATGCGGCCTTCCATGCTGAGTGCGCGAATGGCAGCGCCTGCGAATTCGATGGTGTAGCCAGTGCCACCGGCTGTGCCAATCTTGCCGATGATGGCCAGCACGATGTCTTTGGCGGTGATGCCCGAGCCGGTTTGCCCTTCGACTTTGACCAACATGTTTTTGGCCTTTTTGGCGAGCAAGGTTTGTGTCGCCAGCACATGCTCAACCTCGGATGTGCCAATGCCGTGCGCCAGTGCGCCGAAAGCACCATGCGTTGAAGTGTGTGAATCACCGCAGACCACGGTCATGCCGGGCAAGGTCGCACCGTTTTCAGGACCAATCACATGCACGATGCCTTGGCGTTTGGACATGAACGGGAAAAATGCGGCCGCACCGAACTCGCGCATGTTGTCGTCGAGCGTGGTGATTTGCGCTTTGCTCACTGGGTCGGTGATGCCGTCATAACCCAATTCCCAGCCGGTGGTCGGTGTGTTGTGATCGGCCGTGGCCACCACCGAACTGACTCGCCAAACGGGTCGCTTGGCGACACGCAGTCCTTCATAGGCTTGCGGGCTGGTGACCTCGTGCACCAAATGGCGGTCGATGTACAAAACCGATGTGCCGTCTTCTTCGGTGTGGACCACATGCTCGTCCCAAATTTTGTCGTACAGGGTGCGTCCCATGTCATCAATCTCCGAGGTGTGGGGTGTCAGCGTTTGGCCAAAGGTGGCACGTCGCGCTTGGCCGCGCCAGTGAACAACTGGCGAGGGCGGCCGATTTTGTATTCAGGGTCGCTGATCATTTCGTTGAGTTGGGCAATCCAACCGACGGTGCGTGCCAGCGCAAAAATACCAGTGAACAAATTGACAGGAATGCCAATCGCGCGCTGCACGATGCCCGAGTAGAAATCGACATTCGGGTAGAGCTTGCGGCTGACAAAGTACTCGTCTTCCAACGCGATTTTTTCCAAAGCTTTGGCCAGTTTGAACAGCGGGTCGTTTTCTAAACCCAATTCGGCCAACACTTCGTTGCAGGTTTCTTGCATCAACTTGGCGCGCGGATCGTAGTTTTTGTAAACACGGTGACCAAAGCCCATCAACTTGACATTCGAGTTTTTGTCTTTCACTTGCTCCATGAATTCACCCACCTTGGCGATACCGCCTTGGGCTTGAATGTCTTCGAGCATGTTCAGGCAAGCCTCGTTGGCGCCGCCGTGCGCCGGGCCCCACAAACAGGCCACGCCTGCCGCGATGGCCGCAAACGGGTTGGTGCCGGATGAACCGCACAAACGCACGGTGGAGGTCGATGCGTTTTGCTCGTGGTCGGCATGCAAGGTAAAGATGCGGTCCATCGCGCGCTCGAGCACGGGGTTGACCACGTACGGCTCGCAAGGTGTGCCAAACATCATGCGCAAGAAATTGCCTGCGTAAGACAAATCGTTTTGCGGGTAAAGAAAAGGCTGGCCGATGCCGTATTTGTAAGCCATGGCCACCAACGTGGGCATCTTCGCGATCAAGCGAATGGCCGCCACTTCGCGGTGTTCGGCGTTGTTGATGTCGGTGCTGTCATGGTAGAAGGCAGACAGGGCGCCGACCAAACCAGTGAGCACAGCCATCGGGTGGGCATCACGGCGGAATCCGCGCAGGAAAAATTGCATTTGCTCGTGCACCATGGTGTGGTGGGTGACGGTGCGGGTGAAGGCATGCTTGCGTTGGGCATTGGGCAATTCACCGTAAAGCAATAAATGACAGGTTTCCAAAAAATCGCAGTTGGTGGCCAGTTGTTCAATGGGGTAACCACGGTAGAGCAATTCGCCCTTGTCACCATCAATGAACGTGATCGCCGATTGGCATGACGCTGTTGACAAAAAACCCGGGTCATAAGTGAACATGCCGGTTTGCCCATACAGCTTGCGGATGTCGATCACATCGGGGCCGATGGTGCCGTTGTAAACCGGCATCTCAACGCTGGGCTGGCCATTGGTGAACGAAAGGGTGGCCTTGTAATCAGCGAGTTTCATGGTCAATTCCTGTGTCAATCAATAAAAAAATCAAACTTTGAACATTGGCAAAACGGTTTGCACCTGAGGGTGCTGCAACACTTCATGCGTGTGTGTCCGGCCCAGCAACACATCGAGCAAATCGTTGTCGGACAAGGCCATCAACGCATACATGCCACGCGCTTGTCCCACGGTCAGGTGCTCGGCGTGGCGGTTGAAAAAACGCTCGATGAACAAATCGTTTTCCAACAAGCCGCGCCGGCAACGCCAACGAAGTTTGCTGAGCGCAGCTGACGACAGTCTGTCGCCGTCAGGCAGGCCCGCGAGTTGCTCATCATCCATTCACACCGCGCGGCTGATCATCAATTCTTTGATTTTGCCGATGGCTTTGGTCGGGTTCAAGCCTTTGGGGCAGACATCGACGCAATTCATGATGGTGTGGCAACGGAACAAACGGTAGGGGTCTTCCAAGTTGTCGAGCCGTTCAGACGTGGCGTGGTCGCGGCTGTCAGCGATGAAGCGATAGGCTTGCAGCAAACCGGCGGGGCCGACAAATTTGTCGGGGTTCCACCAAAAAGA
>CANGZG010000162.1 GCA_947458415.1 Comamonadaceae bacterium
AAATGGTTTAACGAGTCCAAAGGTTTTGGCTTTATTACACCCGAAGACGGCGGCAAAGATTTGTTCGCCCATTTTTCAGCGATCCAGAACCAGGGCTTCAAAACGCTGGCAGAAGGTCAACGCGTGAGCTTTGAAGTGACCACCGGCCCCAAAGGCCTGCAAGCGTCCAACATCAAGTCAGCCGATTAAGCCGCCCGCTTAAAGGCCGCTGATGTCCAAAGAAGAAATGCTGGAAATGTCCGGCATGGTGCGCGAGGTGCTTCCCGACTCGCGCTACCGTGTCACTTTGGACAATGGCCACGAACTCGTGGCCTACACCGCAGGCAAGATGCGCATGCACCACATCCGCATCCTGGCCGGCGACAAAGTCACCTTGGAACTCTCCCCCTATGACATGACCAAAGGTCGCATCACCTTCAGGCATATCGAAGGCAAGGGACCAAGCGGGCCTCGTCGCAGACGGTTTTGACCGCCGGCCCATCCGACACCGGATTGGGCTATTTGGTCAAGCAAGAACGCATCGCCATCTCTGGCGGTGCCGCTTTGAACATCCGTTCATTGCTAGACAAACAACAATTTCACGACCCTTTGGGCGAGGCATTGGCACTGGGCGTTTCATCCGCCACATGGCCTTTGTTTGGTTTGGTGTGGCCGTCTGCCCAAAAAATGGCCGATGTCATGCAAACCTGGCCATTGGCGTCGTTGCGCATCCTTGAAATTGGCTGCGGTTTGGGCTTGGCCAGTTTGGTCGTGCACCGTCGGCTGGGTAATGTGACCGCTTCCGATTACCACCCGTACACCGAGCGTTTTTTGCATGCCAATTTGCGGCTCAATGGCTTGCAACCCATGCCCTATTTTCGTGGTCATTGGGAACGCGCCAACCCTTTGTTGGGCGAATTCGATTTGATCATTGGCAGCGACGTGCTGTACGAGCGCGATCACCCGCAGCAATTGGCCGGATTCATTCAGCGCCATGCCGCTGCACATGCGCGGGTCTTGATCATCGACCCGAACCGAGGTAACCGTGCGCCATTTCACAAAGCCATGCACCACAACGGTTTTGTGTTGACGCAAACCGATGTGTTGACGCCGTTGAACGATGACACGCCGTACCGAGGCCGACTGCTGAGCTACCAACGCGACTGAAGACTTTGCGCGCATGGGTTACATTGCGGCGCATGAATGACGAGCACTTTATGCAACTGGCTTTGGCGCAAGCCCATGCCGCGTTGGCTGCAGGTGAAGTACCTGTCGGCGCTGTGTTGGTGCGAAATGGAAAAGTCATCGCACAAGCGCATAACGCCCCGATCTCCAAGCACGACCCCAGCGCGCATGCCGAGGTCTTGGTCATGCAAGAAGCAGCCCGTTTGTTGGGCAGTTACCGACTCGATGATTGCAGTTTGTATGTCACGCTAGAGCCTTGCACCATGTGTGCCGGGGCCGTGCTGAACGCTCGATTGCGTCGCTTGGTATGGGGCGCGACTGAACCCAAAACGGGGGCGGCGGGTTCGGTATTGGATGTCTTTTCTCTGCCGCAGTTGAACCACCACACGACGCGCAAAGGCGGTGTGTTGGCAGCAGACTGTGCGCAACCCTTGCAAACATTTTTCAAAGCGCAACGTGTGGCACACAAAGCCCAAGCCGCCGAGACCCGATTGCGTGACGATGCCGTTCGCACACCTGACACCGCTTTTCAAGGATTGCCCGATTACCCCTGGCCGCCCAACTACATCAGCGATTTGCCTTCACTCAATGGCCTGCGCATGCATTATTTGGACGAAGGCCCGAGTGACGCATCGGTCACTTGGTTGTGTTTGCATGGCAACCCCGCTTGGAGTTATCTGTACCGACACATGGTTCCCGTGTGGTTGGCTGCAGGCCATCGCGTGATTGCGCCTGACATGCCAGGGTTCGGCAAAAGCGACAAACCCAAAAAAGACGCCACCCATTCGTTTGAATGGCATCGACAGGTGTTACTTGAATTCATCGACGCCCTTGACTTGCGTCAGATCCAGCTGGTGGTCCAAGATTGGGGTGGCATTTTGGGGCTCACTTTGCCCATGGCACAGCCATGGCGCTATGACGCGCTGTTGGTGATGAACACCACGCTCGCGACCGGTGAGCGGCCTTTGAGTGAAGGGTTTTTGGCGTGGCGACAAATGTGTGCTGACAAGCCCATGTTTGATGTGGCCAAATTGTTTGCCAGAGGCAATCCGCAGATGAGCTCAGACGAATGCGCTGCTTACAACGCGCCTTTCCCAGATGCGGGTCACCGCGCTGCACTGCGGGCATTCCCCGCCATGGTGCCGTCGTCGTGGGACAGTCCGGGTGCAGCGGTTTCCCGGCAAGCAGCGGCATTCTTCAACACGCAATGGCAAGGCAAAAGCTTGATGTTCATCGGCCAACAAGACCCGGTGCTGGGAGAGCCTGTCATGCGTGAATTGCATGCCCAAATCCAAGGCTGCCCGCCACCCGTGTTACTGCCACAGGCGGGGCATTTTGTGCAAGAACATGGCCATGAAATCGCGGTGCAGGCCATGACCGATTTTGGTTTGAATTGATTCACAGGGGCGTTGTTCTTTCATGCATATTTATATTTATTCACCATCTGGCGCCGTCCGCGACAAGGCTGCGTTGCGGCGCGCGGTCAAACACCTGACGCAACAAGGGCACGATGTCGAACTTGATCCTGACGTGCTCACCACTAAACAACGTTTTGCGGGAGATGACCAAACCCGTGTGTTGTCTGTCTCACGCGCGGCGGCCAGCGGTGCAGACGTGGTGATGCTGACCCGAGGTGGTTATGGCATCACCCGACTGATGAAATATTTGCCCTACAAAGCCATGGCAGCGTCTGTCAAACAAGGCACACGCTGGGTCGGACACAGCGATTTCACCGCGTTGCAAATGGGCTTGTTGGCCAAGACTGGCGCACTCACCTGGGCTGGCCCACACGCGTGTATCGATTTCGGCGCGAAGGAAGTCGACGAGGTCATGCAAGATTGTTTTGACGACATGGCACAGGGCAGGGGAGAGGGCGTGGGCTGGCGATTGCCTAAAGCAGATTTGGTTCACATGCCCAAGCGAAACTTGCTCGCAGAGGAAGCCGTGTTGTGGGGAGGCAATCTGAGCGTGTTGTGCAGTTTGGTCGGCACACCGTATTTGCCTGCGGTCGAGAAGGGCGTGTTGTTCTTGGAAGACGTGGCTGAGCATCCTTATCGCATCGAACGCATGTTGACCCAGTTGTTGAACGCCGGCGTGTTAGCCCGTCAACAAGCGATTGTGTTGGGTCAATTCTCTGACTACACATTGACCAAGCATGACCAAGGCTTCAAGTTGGACTCGGTGGTCAATGGCTTGCGCGACCAACTCAAAGTGCCTGTCCTCACGGGTTTGCCTTTTGGCCATGTGTCTACCAAAGTGTGTTTGCCGGTGGGGCGAAAAGTGAACCTGTTGCGTGAGGACCGCGAGGCTTTTTTGTTGTGGGCGCATCCCGCACACCATGCGCATTGACGCCCCGTCTACAATGGTTTGAGCTTGTAAAACACAGACAGAAACCACATGAAAACCTACCGCAACCATTACATCAACGGGGCTTGGCAAGCCGCCACGTCACCCGCTTATTTTGAGGTGCACGACGCCAGCACCGAAGAAGTCATGGCAACCGTGCCGCAAGGTACCGCAGAGGAAGCTGCGCAAGCGGTGCTCGCTGCGCATGCTGCATTTCCTGCGTGGTCAGCATTGAGTGTGGAAGAACGTTGTCAGTACATCGACAACATCGTGGCGGGTCTCAAAGCGCGTACCGATGAGATGGCGACGGCCATTGCCCGTGAAGTGGGCATGCCCATCAAGCTCGCCAAAATGGTTCAAGTTGGCGGCCCGGTATTCAATTGGGGCAACGCCGCCAAGGTCGCACGTGCTTTTCATTATGAAGAAAAAGTAGGCCATTCTTTGGTGGTGCGTGAGCCGATGGGCGTGGTTGGTTGCATCACCCCGTGGAATTTCCCTCTGAACCAAATCACCCTGAAAATTGCACCGGCGTTGGCTGCGGGTTGCACGGTGGTGCTCAAACCCAGCGAAATTGCACCGGTCAACGCGATGATATTGGCCGAGATCATTCATGAAGCTGGTTTGCCCGCTGGTGTGTTCAACCTCGTGAATGGCGCGGGCCCCGTGGTGGGCGAAGTATTGGCCAGCCATCCTCAAGTCGACATGCTCAGTTTCACGGGCTCTACGCGTGCGGGCAAACGGGTGGCCGCGTTGGCTGCCGAAACTGTCAAGCGCGTCACACTTGAGCTGGGTGGCAAATCCGCCAGCGTCATCTTGCCGGATGCGGATTTGGCGGCAGCGGTCAAGGGCACTTTGGCTGCATGTTTTCTCAACAGCGGACAAACTTGCTCAGCCCACACCCGTCTGTTGGTGCCTGAATCCAAGTACGAAGAAGTCAAAACCCTTTTGCAAGCTGGCATTGCCAAATACCCGTTGGGCCCCAGCTTGGCTGAAGACACCCGTTTAGGACCCTTGATCACCGCGAACCAACGCGAACGCGTGCTGGGCTTCATCGAACAAGGCCTGAAAGAAGGCGCAGAGTTGATTGCAGGCGGAACCGCCAAGCCGCCATTTGACAAGGGCTATTTTGTGCAGCCCACGGCTTTGCGGGTCAAACCCAATGACACTTTGGCCAGAGAAGAAATTTTCGGCCCGGTGCTGGTCGTGTTGACATACCAAGACGAAGACGAAGCGGCCCGCATTGCCAACGACACGATTTATGGCTTGGGCGGCGGAGTCTGGAGCGGCTCCGATGAACACGCCATGGCATTTGCAAGGCGCATGCGCACCGGCCAAGTTGACATCAATGGCGCGCCGTTCAACGGCAACGCGCCGTTCGGTGGCTACAAACAATCAGGCAATGGCCGTGAA
>CANGZG010000163.1 GCA_947458415.1 Comamonadaceae bacterium
AAGTGGTTCAACAAGGCTTCTGCCAATATGCTGCGGGCAGAATTGTGCGTGCATAAAAACAGCACATTCAGTGGATGCGGCTGATTCATTAGTCTGCTCCTGTTTTGCCCTCAGTCTAAGTTGACTTGATGACATTCGGATGACAAATGTGTCAGTGGTGTGTCAAGCCTTCACGATCAATTCGCCATTGGCGTATTTGCCATGAAAGCGAAACCAATCTTCAGCCGACATTGCATCTGGCACCACCTTTTTGAATGCTTCTGGTGTACCTTTGGGGCCTTTTTGCACTTCGTAATAGAGAAACATGTGGTGCAAATCTTTCAAGAACCACTTGCGCAAAAAAATCGGCATCGCCAATTTTGCTTTCACGGGCACACCACTGACATTTGCCAACGCTTCGGCCACTTGTGGAAGATCGCCCTGCCAACCAATGACATCCAGTGTGTGACCCAGCCATGTGTCCGGCTGTTTGAACATGATGGCAGCGGCCTTGCCAATGTCGTAGGTTGCGCAGTATTTGCATGCTTGCAATGACAAAAACTTGACCACGCCTTTTTTCAAAGGATTGAAATTGGCAGGGTCATCCAAGTTTTCAAAAAATGCACAGGGTCGCAAAATGGAATAAGGGACATTGGCGGTTTGCAAGTAAGCCTCTAGCGCAAGTTTGGCTTTCAGGTGGGTGACATGTTCATCGAAATACTCGGCATCCGCCACGCTCATGAACACCACATGGTCTGCGCCAGCCAATTTGGCCGCATCGATCGCGGCTTTGCCTTGTTGAAATTCTGTGTCCGCGCTTTTCTTGGCGGCCCCAAAGTAGTCTGTGATGACAAACACTTTTTTGGCGCCAGTGTGGGCAAAGGCTTTGTCCAAATCCGACCGCACGGTGTAATTGCAAACCACTGGCGTCACGCCAAAGCTGGCCAAATCGCTGCGAGAAGAACGGGTGGTGCCAAACACCGAGAACCCCGCCTCTTTCAAAGCCCGGCAGACATTTCGTCCCACCTTGCCGGTCGCATTGAGCACCAACACGTTTTCATTTTGAGTCATAAAGTATCTCCTGTGGTGACAGAGGTATTCTCTGTGCTGCCCGACGCAACACAAAGACAGGAAAAAGCACTTCACTGATCCAATAACGGAATAATCAATCGATGTCTATCTTTCAAAACATGCAGCTGTTTGTGGCGGTGGCGCAGGCCAGCAGTTTCCGTCAAGCGGCTGAGGCGTTGGGTTTGCCAAATTCGTCTGTGTCAAGGCGGATTGCAGCATTGGAAAACGAATTGGGTTTGCGTTTGTTCAACCGAACCACAAGGCGTGTTGAGTTGACTGACGCGGGAAACTTGTATTTTCAAAATTGCAAACGCATTGTCAAAGAAGCTGAATTGGCCCACCTTGAATTGAGCCATTTGCAAACCCAACCCCAAGGTGTGATTCGCGCCTCTGTGCCCGTCGATTTCAGTGTGATCTACCTCAGCCCGCTGATGGGTGAGTTTTCAAAGCTGTACCCAGGTATCCGTTTTGAACTTGACCTGACGCCGAACCAAGCGGATTTGATGGCAGACCGAGTTGACTTTGCCATTCGAATGGGCATTCCCAAAGACCAACAACTCATTGCCAGACCGATTGCCAAGCTAGAAACCATGCTGGTGGCTTCCCCCACTTACTTAAGTCAACAGGGTGTGCCCTTGACGCCTCAAGACCTCACACGACACGCTTGTTTGCGCATGAACGACAAGCCTTGGGTGCTGACCCATGACTCGGGGCAAACACAAAGCGTGAATGTTGATGGGCCATTTCTGGCAAATAACCGTGGCTTTTTGTATCAATTGGCGATAGATGGTCACGGGATTGCGCAATCGGCCAGCACTTGGGTTGCGAAAGACCTGCACGCTGAGACATTGGTCCAAGTGCTCCCTGATTGGACCTCGCCCACCGCGGTGGCTTATGCAGTGACAACCACCCGTTTACTGCCTGCAAAAGTACGGGTTTTTCTTGACTTTTTGTCATCGCGACTCGACCTTGAAGCCTCTTTGCTTTCACCCTTGGACTGAAGTCGCCAGCCCCGGAGTTCTGTGTGATTGACTTGACCCTTTGAGCTTCAATGTTTTATCGGAATTGAATAAATCACGCAGAATGTCCGTCAGTGAGCGCCATGCGTGGGCTTGCCGGCATTTCGCCCCACCTGATTGCATAGGATGTCCATGATGCTCACACAGACAACAGTCACACAAGTTCGCGCCTTCAAATTCATCACACCATTGTTTTTCGCCAGCGCTCTGGCCTTGTTTGGCATGCTGATGTCCACTGACAGCATGGCCCAAACCGAAGCTGATGTCTTGGCCAAACTGAAAAACGGTGGCAAGCTCGTTTGCAAACCCACTGAGCCCAATTTTTGTTTGAATGTTCACGTGTCTTGCGCCGGCAAAACCAATTACCAAGCGTTTGCTTTCGGGCTGGAAACGAATGCAAGCAAGGTCAAGCTGACCGTGGCCAATGAATTGGACCAATTCAGCGAGTTATATGCCTCGGCCAACGTGGAATGGAGTGCTGACAACAGTTACATGTTCATCAGCCCAGCCAAGGGCAAAGGCTATGTCAAGATGTTTCAAAACGGCAAATATGTGTTCAGGTACTACCCACCTAACCAGGAAGGCATCATGTCATTAGGAATGTGTGAATAATGGCCTTCTCTTACCTGTTGGGTCATTCATGAGCTATTTGATATGGCGCTCGCTGCTATCTGCCAGCTTGGGCCTCAGCGTCTGCACCTGGGTTCATGCACAGGCAGAACCCGATGTGGATGGCGTGCAAAAACCGCTGTGGGAAGCCGGTTTGGCAGGCTTTGGTCTGACCGGTCCGGCCTATCCTGGTGCCGAAGATGACGTGGGCCGTGCGCTTGTGTTGCCTTGGTTGATTTACCGCGGCCCGATTTGGCGCGCAGCTGACGGGACTTTCGGCGCACGTGTGGTCAAAAATCCTTTTGCAGAATTTGACATCGGTCTAGGCGGGGCACTTCGCGCCTCCAGCGATGACGTGAAAGTCAGGGATGGCATGCCTGACTTGGGCTTCTTGTTGGAGTTTGGGCCCCGGGTCAAACTGAATTTGATGCGGCCCAGCAATGATTCGGTGGTGCGAATGGAATTGCCGCTGCGCGGCGTGTTTGAATTCAACAGCGGCGTGCATTACAGAGGCTTGGCATTCGAACCCAAACTCACCTACGACAAACGAAACATCGGTCGCGATTGGGGGTTTTCCGGCAGCCTCGGGCTGATTTACGGTGACCAACAATTCAATCAATACCTCTACGGTGTGCCCACCGAATACGCCACCTCATCGCGCAGCGCTTACACCGCCAAAGCGGGCTTGATCACACCGCGCGCACAACTGACCTTGTCTCACAAGTTCAACAAGGATGTGCGATTTTTCGGTTTCACTCGCACGGATTTCGCTGGCAAAGGCGCCAACAGCAACAGCCCTTTGCATTTGAAAGACCAAGGCACCTCGGTGGGGTTGGGTGCCATTTGGACATTGGGCCGCTCAGCGGCATTTGAAGAACCCGTGCTCAAATGATGCTATGAGGTTTTCTCCAAATGCGCTTGCAAGCCCCTTCGAGGGGACGCCGCTGCGGCAGACGCATACCCCAAACGTGTCCACATTTGCACCGTTTCACCTCCTTCCTTGCCGGTCAAGAGCTGGTGAATGGCTTGGTAGTTCGAACTCATTCTCAGCCTAAAGTCGGGCTTGACGGCAATGTTTCCCATAGGATACATTTAGACATGATGCAGATCCAGCAGACTGACGCATACGCAAAATGGTTCGCTGGTCTGCGAGATCGAGTCGCCCGCGCCCGCATTGACATTCGTATCCGACGTCTGTCACTCGGGAACGCCGGGGACGTCAAGCCCATCGGCGAGGGCGTCTCGGAGTTGAGAGTCAATCACGGGCCCGGATACCGGGTCTATTTCATTCAGCGCGGCGAAGTGGTGATCATCTTGCTGGCTGGAGGCGACAAGTCCACACAGGACAAAGACATTCGTAACGCAAAGTCTTTGGCAAATGATCTGAAGGAGTAAAGACCATGCCCAAAACCAAGACCCGAGTATGGGATCCTGCCGAGCACATGATCACCAAAGAGGACATGGCAGACTATTTGGAAGCAGCACTTCAAGAGGGGGACTCTGCACTGATTGCTGCCGCGTTAGGTGATATCGCGCGCGCCAAGGGCATGAGTCAGATTGCATGCGACGCTGGGCTGGGACGGGAGAGCCTCTACAAGGCGCTTTCGGCCGAAGGCAACCCCGAGTTTGCAACCATCATGAAAGTCATCGCAGCACTAGGGCTGCAGCTTCATGCGTCGCCTGCGCAATCTGCCGTTGTTTGAACCGACGATTACACAACGGATAAAACGAGCCCCCCCAGGCGTGAACGGCAACTGGCGATTGACTTTTGCGTTTGAAAACGGCGACGCCATCCTGGTGGACTACCAGGATTACCACTGAGGAGACCATGAGTTCAATGTTCAATCCCCCACACCCCGGCCTCACTTTGAGGGACGACATCCTGCCCGCTCTGAATCTGCAGATCGGCGAGGCAGCTGCCCAGCTGGGCGTTGACCGCACGACTTTGTCCAAGGTGCTCAATGGGCGGGCTGCGGTGATGGTGAGCAAAGTGCGCTTGGGCGTCAAGGCCCTGAAGCTTCAAACAGCATGATGATGGCGGAAAGAGAGGGATTCGAACCCTCGGTACAGGAGAACCTGTACGCCGGATTTCGAATCCGGTGCATTCGACCACTCTGCCATCTTTCCTGCGCTGTCGGTCTGTGCTGAAAATTTTATCAGCGGGTGGGTGTTGCTCAGGGCTTGTCAGTGGCTGGTGCCGGTGGTGTTGCATCAACTTTGGG
>CANGZG010000164.1 GCA_947458415.1 Comamonadaceae bacterium
GACGTCCGGCAAGTGGGCTTGCCAAGCTTGGCGGGTATCGGCCTCCAGTGATTGGAAGTGGTTTTGCCATGCCAAGTAAGGCGTCAAACTGTCGACCGGAAGTGACAAGGCAACGCCATCATCTTCCTTGTTGCTGGTGGGAGGGTGCAGGTCTTGCGCCTTCCACAGCGGCTTGACCCGTTCAAGCAGGTCATCTGGGTTGGCACCGAGTTGGTCCAACACCACCCGTTGCAAGGCCATGGGCAACGGGTAATACCATTTGCGCCAATGGTCTCGCACCAGTTGTTTCAACAATGCATTGGGGTTGTCCAAGTGGGTTTGCTCAAACAGGTCTCTGCTCATCAGCGCAAAACTGCTGAGCATGCGTCGGCTCCATCCGTGAATGGTGTAGATGGCGGCTTCGTCCATGGCCTGCGCAGCCAAATGCAAGCGTCGCACACACGTTGACTGAAATTCATCAGGCAGGTCTTTGCTCAGGCGTTCTAAAAACGGATCTTTGGCAGGTGCACGACCTTGCAACACGTGCTCAAACCACACGGCGGCTTCATGCAAACGTTTGCGAATGCGTTCACGCAGCTCAGCGGTGGCGGCCTCCGTGAAGGTCATCACCAATATCTGCGATGGGCTCAAGCCTTCGCCTTTGAAACGGCCATGGCCAATCACCAAACGCAGATACAGTGCGGCCAATGTCCACGTCTTTCCCGTGCCTGCGCTGGCTTCGATGATTTGTCGCTGGCGCAAAGGCAAGTGCAAGGGATCGAGCGGGTTCATGTGTCGTCCTCTGCGTCTTGCTTGGTCTGCAGGTCACTGGTTTGCAGCATGGGGCCATACAGTTGATCTGCCAAGGCCTCAAACAGGTGCAAGTCCATGTCATCAAAACGGCTGAACGCCCTTTGCAAATAAGGCGAAGTGCTGTGTTCGCCCCGGCGCCGGTGGCCGCCATCGAATGTCAATCGTGCTGCACCCAAGGCTTTGAGCCGCTGTGCTGCCTCTGAAAGTTTGCCAGTGGCTGTTTTTTGTTGTTGCAACCACAAATCGCAGGCAGATTTGCGCGCCACATGCAAGGGTGCAGCCCAGGCTTCACGGTAGAGCAGTACCAACGCCTCGAGCCATGCCAAGGCTTGGGCAGCAGGCAAAGCTTTGAGTGTGATCACGCCGTCTTCACCGCTTTGCACACTCTCGGTGGCGATGCCTGCGGCGTTGGCGCTGAGGTGACCCAGCCATAGGTGATAAAGCGCGTGGCCGTGCAAGACTTTGCCTGCGCGCATGTCAATTTGTAAGCCACTGCCATCGGTACGCAGCCGCCAGCGTGCAGGCTCGCCGCCATAAGGCAAGCTGACCTTGATGCCATGCCACTGCATCGTCAATGATTGCGCTGGCCAATCGCTGCTTGTCTGTGGCAGCCAAGGTTCCAAGCGGGCGTTGATGTCGGCTTTGAGTGACAGCAACGCCGCTTGTTGGGCTTGACCGCCCCCTGCCATGGACAATTCACCGCGCAATTTCAATTGCTGCAAGAAGGGCAATGGTTCGGGTGCGTCAATCACTTGTTGCTTGAGCAAATAGCCATCCAATCCACCAAGGTCAAACGGTTCGTTTTCTTCGTCGGTGTCTTGCGGGGTATCCAACTGCACTTGTAAGTGGTGCTTGAAATACACCTCGACTGGTTGGCGCAAAAAGGCCAGCAACGCAGAGGCGTCCAATGCATCCGCAAGCGCTGATTCACTGTTGACGGCATTGTCTGGAGATGCAGGGCTGCGCTGACCATGAACCGATGCCCACTCGGCGGCATAAGTGGCAAAGCCCGAGCCTTGGGTGAAATAGCGTCGAGAAAACGGTTGCAAGGGTTGGAGCTGTGGCGTGAACGCCGGTTGTGTCGTCAGGGGCTCAGCCAAACAAACACACCGGTTCAGGTGGTCGAGCAATTGCGCGACGAGCACTGAGGCTGGCAAGGGCGCATGGTCACTGGCACGTTTGCCTTGCCAAGACACATACAAGCGTTGTCGGGCGGACAACACCGCTTCCAAAAACAAATATCGGTCGTCTTCGCGGCGAGCCCGGTCGCCTGCGCGTGCTTGCCCCGGTTGGCTGATCAGGTCAAAGTCGCGCGGGGTGGGACTGCGTGGGTACGCGCTGTCGTTCATGCCCAGCAAGCAAACGATGTTGAAAGGAATGGCTCGCATCGGCATGAGCGTGGCAAATTGCACCCCACCGGCCGCAAACCGCTGTTGCAAGCCAATGCTGTCGAGTTGCGCCAACCAATGGCTGCGCAACACACCCAAGGGCAGCGGTGCGTCAAACCCAGCCAATTGACAGTCTCTGCAGGTGTCTTCCAATGGCGCGAACAGTTGATCCAGCACGCGTTGGTCGGCATCGTCTGTCACGCAGAAAAACCGTTCAGACAACTGTTGCCAGACTGACAACCAGTCCGCCACGTGTTGGGGTTCTTTCAATTCGATCAAGCTGCGGTCCATGTCGTTTAACCACCGAAGCAAACCATTCACCAAGGGGGCATCCAACCCATCGATGGCCGCATGAGCCGCCACGTCTTGCCAAGGCAAGGGGTTGGCTTGCGGGCCAAGGGCGTAACCCAACAGCAATCGGCGCAGGCCAAAGCCCCAGGTGTTTTGATCGGCATCCGGCAGTTCAGCGCTGATGCCCCATGGCTGGCGTTGCTCGGCATCCAGTCCCCAGCGAACGCCAGCCTCGCTCAACCACCGGTGCAACTGTTCCACATCGGCTTGGCTGAGTGCATACCGATCACGCACAGCTTTGACTTGGAACAAACCTGCCCAGTCGCGCAAACTCATGCGCAGTTGCGGCAGTTGCAGCAGCGTGTCCATGGCTTGCACCAAGGCGTGTGTGCGCGGCGTGCTGTCGGTGACGGAATAAGGCACGTCCAACTCAGGCGATGAACCGCTGGCATACCGACCAAACACCGCGTGTATGTGCGGCGCGAACAGTGCCATGTCCGGCACCATCACCATGATGTCAGAGGGCTGCAACTGAGGGTCTGCGTTGAGCCAACCAAGCACCCGGTCGTGCAACACTTCCACTTCGCGTTGCGCGGAGTGTGCTTGCACAAACACCACACTGTCGTCGTTGCTGTCAATCGCAACAGGTGTGTCGGGTGGTGGACTCAAATGCAAGATGTCTGTTTGCAGTTGGTGCAACACACCTGGCGTGAGACCTTCGTCTTGGCAGTCTTGCTTCGGGTTGATGAACACGGACACCCGTTGGTAGGTCGGCGCGTATTCATCGGCGGCTTCAAATTGGTCGATGGCATGCAGGTAATCACGCCCTTGTTTGCCCCACGCGGCCAGCAGCGGGTGACCGCCTTGCGACAGGTCTTCACTCAAGTGCCCCCAATGTTCTTGGCATGGGTTGTGCACAAACATCAGCACCGGCAAATGTCGGCCCAGCGCCACCAAGGCTTGCATGGTTTGCATGGGCAGCGCAGTGACCCCAAACACCATCAAGCGAGGCGGCAAACCAGAGAGGCTGCCCGGTGCGTGTTGGTTCAGTGTGTGGAGAAATGCCTGGTGCACATCAGCGCGCGATTCAAAATGCCCAGACCATGGGGCGTGTTGTTGCACATCTTGCAACAGGTCTCGCCACATGGCGGCTTGCCACGCATGTGGGGCGGGTAATGCCTCGGCGCGTTCCCATTGGTCAACGCCTTGTGCCCATTGGTTGAGCCAATCGGACCGGTAATTTTGGTAACCGTCGAACACGTCGGCGAGTTGTTGCGCCAAGTGATACGCGCGTATGCCGTGGCGATCTTCTCCCATGTAATGGGACAACACCGCATAGCGAGGGTCGTCCAACCATTGAGGTAATTTGCGCAAAATCCGCCAAGCCAATGGCGCTTTGTCCAGTGGCATGTGCATGGGCAAGCGTTCTGCACCCAGAACAGTTCGGTAGATCTGCCACAACTGGCTTGACGGCAGCACCATTCGGGTCGCCGCGCAAATGCCCAAGGCGTCATCTTGGGCCAAGGCCATGCCAAGCCAATGCTTCATGCCGTTGCTTTGCACCAGCACGGTTTCGGCAGCCAAGGGTGGCAAGGGGTTGTGTCGGATGTGGTCCACCAACAAATCGCGCAAACCTTCCATGCGGTTGCTGTGCAACACCATGAAGCCGGTGCGCGGCGGGGTCGGGTGGGTAGATGGGCGTTGCATGGGACGCTCAGCTTAAGGCATTCCCAGGGTCAGGCGATGCGCTTGGGTCAGACTTTTTCAGGGGGCAGCAGGCTTGTTTGTGGTGCTCTGTTGCGCGGGGTCAAGCGGATTCAGGGGCTGGCCTTGGACCGTCAAGCCTTGGTCCGACAAGCGTTGCGCCATGCGCGGGCCCATGCCAGTGACGCGGCGCATCAGGTCGGGCCAATCTTGGAAGGGTTGTTCAGCGCGGGCAGCCATCAATCGGCGGGTGAATGGCGGGCCAATGCCGCGTAAACCGTCTAAGTCGGCTTCGCTGGCTTGGTTGACTTCCAGACCGATGACAGGCGTCACCGACAACAAAGTGAAGCTGAGGATCCAATGCCTTGGGTGCATGCTGTTCTCGTGGCAGATCAAACCACCCATTCCAGCATGCGACGGACTTCAGGCGATCAAGCAGTCATCGATAAAAAAGCCAGTGCCAGTCACGCTGACGCTCACAGCTCTTCGATGCGACGTGGTGGATAGCTGTCCCAAGCTTGGCAACCCGGGCATTGCCAAAAATGTTGCAACGCCTCAAACCCGCATGCGGCACACCGGTAGCGACGAAGGGGTTTGGCAGCATGCGCCAACGCCCGTTGAACTTGCGGCTGCTGCTCGGCGGTGAGGGGTGCGTCGGCCAGCAATTGGGTGGCAGCGATCAACGAGGGATGGTGGTTCAGGTGCAGGC
>CANGZG010000165.1 GCA_947458415.1 Comamonadaceae bacterium
TATGTTGAACAAAACCACTCACCCCCTGACCGCTTTTCCTGACCATGGCGATATCTCTCAATGCGACCCGCAGTTGTGGTCGGCTGTGTTGCAAGAAGCGCAGCGTCAGGAACAACACATCGAATTGATCGCCTCTGAAAACTACACCAGCCCGGCCGTCATGCGGGTGCAGGGCTCCATCCTCACCAACAAATACGCCGAAGGCTACCCCGGCAAGCGTTACTACGGGGGTTGCGAATTTGTTGACATGGTCGAGCAACTGTGCATTGACCGACTCAAAGCCTTGTATGGTGCGAACTTTGTCAATGTGCAAGCCAATTCAGGGTCGCAAGCCAACCAAGCGGTGTTCTTGGCGTTGCTGCAACCGGGCGACACCATCATGGGCATGAGCTTGGCCGAAGGCGGTCACCTGACCCACGGCATGCACTTGAACATGAGTGGCAAATGGTTCAACGTGGTCAGCTACGGCTTGAACGCAGCCGAAGAAATCGACTATGACGCCATGGAGCGCATGGCCCACGAGCACAAACCCAAACTCATCATTGCGGGTGCATCTGCCTACGCACTCAAGATCGATTGGCAACGTTTTGCGCAAGTGGCCAAAAGCATTGGCGCTTACTTGATGGTCGACATGGCGCATTACTCTGGTTTGATCGCAGGGGGTGCTTATCCCAACCCTGTGCCTTTTGCCGATGTGGTCACCTCCACCACCCACAAAAGTTTGCGCGGACCCCGTGGCGGCATCATCTTGACCAACAGCGAAGAGATGTCGAAAAAAATCAACAGCGCGGTGTTCCCAGGCATGCAGGGCGGCCCCTTGATGCACGTGATCGCAGGCAAGGCCACCGCGTTCCATGAAGCGCTGCAACCCGCTTTCAAAAGCTACCAACAGCAAGTGCTATTGAACGCCGACACCTTGGCCAAGACCTTGGTGGAGCGCGGTTTGCGCATCGTCAGCGGCCGCACCGAAAGCCATGTCATGTTGGTTGACTTGCGCGCCAAAGGCATCACTGGCAAAGCAGCCGAATTGGCCTTGGGCCAAGCGCACATCACTTGCAACAAAAACGGCATACCGAACGACCCCGAAAAACCGATGGTCACCAGCGGCATCCGCTTGGGCACCCCCGCCATGACCACGCGTGGTTTTGGCCAAGAGCAAGCCCGCATGACCGCACATTTGATCGCTGACGTGCTGGAGGCTCCTGAAGACGCCGCGCACGTGGCCAAGGTGCGTGACAAGGTGGCCGAACTGGTCGCCCCATTTCCTGTGTACGGCGACACGGTATTGCATCCCTGAGTTTTTTTTCAGAAGTTTTGTCGGTTTAACCCATCAAAGGAGTTCACATGGCTGGTCGTAATTTTTTGTTTGTCCCCGGTCCCACCAACGTGCCAGAGCGCATCCAACGCGCCATGATGGTGTCAATGGAAGACCACCGCTCACCCAATTTCCCTCACCTGACCCACACCATCATGGCGGGTCTCAAGGACATCTTCCGCACCAAAGAAGGCACGCCGTTCATTTTTCCGTCGTCTGGCACCGGTTGCTGGGAAGCGGCGTTGACCAACACCTTGTCGCCCGGCGACAAAGTGCTGGCAGCGCGTTTTGGCCAGTTCAGCCATTTGTGGATTGACATGTGCCAACGCCTCGGCTTGGACGTGCACATCGTCGAATGCGAATGGGGCACAGGCGTGCCCTTGCAACAATTCGCAGACATTTTGAAAAACGACACCCAACACCAGTTCAAAGCGGTGCTGGCTTGCCACAACGAAACCGCCACTGGTGTGACTTCTGACATCGCCGGTGTGCGCGAGGCCTTGGACGATGCCGCGCACCCCGCGTTGTTGTTTGTCGATTGCGTGTCCTCCTTGGGCTGTGTCGATTTCCGGTTTGACGATTGGGGCGTTGACATGGCCGTCAGCGGTTCGCAAAAAGGCTTGATGTTGCCCGCCGGATTGGGCATTTTGTGCGTCAGCCCCAAAGCGCTCGCCATGCACAAAACAGCCACGCTGCGTCGCGCGTATTTCGATTTGCAAGACATGTTGCAGAGCAACGCCACCGGTTACTTTCCCTACACGCCTGCCTTGCCATTGATGTATGGTTTGATCGAATCGATGAAGATGCTGAGCGAAGAAGGCTTGGACAACGTCTACGCCCGTCACCATTACTTGGCAGAAGGTGTGCGTGCCGCCGTGACGCAAGGCTGGCAACTCAAGCTGTGCGCCGCCGAAGCCAAATGGCATTCGGACACGGTCACCGCCGTCATGTTGCCCGCAGGCATTGCAGGCACCGACGTGATCGCGCGCGCATACCGCCGCTACAACTTGTCCTTGGGTGGCGGGTTGTCTAAAGTGGCAGGCAAGTTGTTTCGCATCGGCCACCTTGGCGACATGAACGAAGTGCATTTGATGGCCGCCATCAACGGCGCTGAAATGGCCATGCTCGACTGCGGCGTTGAAGTACAACCAGGCAGTGGCGCGGCAGCAGCAGGCAATTACTGGCGTCAACATGCCGCACCCTCTGGGTTGGGCGCGCCCGTCATCAACAAGGAAGAGCATGCAAAACATCGTATTTCTGGACAGGCAATCCTTAAAAGCTGACCTGCGCGCGCCTTCGTTCGCGCACGAATGGACAGAGCATGTGCAAACCCGACCCGATCAAGTGGTCGAGCGTTTGCAACATGCGACGGTGGCCATCACCAACAAAGTGCCTATTCGGCGCGACACACTCGCGCAATTGCCGCAACTCAAATTGATCGCCATGGCCGCCACCGGCTATGACGTGATTGACATCGATGCTTGCCGAGAACGTGGCGTGGCGGTGGTCAACATCCGCAACTACGCAGTGCACACCGTGCCTGAACACGCGTTTGCGTTGATATTTGCATTGCGCCGAAATTTGATGGCGTACCGCGACGATGTGCTCAAAGGCCGCTGGCAAACCGAAGAACAGTTTTGTTTTTTCGATTACCCGATCCGCGATTTGCACGGCAGCACCTTGGGCATTTTTGGCGAAGGCGTGTTGGGTCAAGCCACTGCCAAGATTGCGCAGGCCTTGGGCATGAAAGTCATGTTCGCTGACCATGCGCCACCCAAAGCCGCCGGTGTGGATTTCGTCCCACCCGAGCAGGTGTTTGCAGAGTCCGACATCATCAGTTTGCATTGCCCGTTGACGCCGGCATCACGCCATTTCATCGGCATGCCGCAGTTGCAACAAATGAAGCGCAGCGCGTTGTTGATCAACACCTCGCGGGGCGGTTTGGTGGATGAGCAAGCGTTGAAAGTGGCGTTGCAAACCGGCGTGATCGCAGGCGCTGGCTTTGATGTGTTGTCGCAAGAACCGCCCAAAGACGGCAACCCGTTGTTGGACATCCGATCGCCCAATTTCATCCTCACGCCCCATGTGGCTTGGGCATCGCTGCAAGCGATGCAGTTTTTGGCGGATCAGTTGATTGACAACGTCGAAGCGTTTGTCGCGGGCAAACCGCAACACCTGGTGATTTAAGCCGTCTTCTTTTGCAGCGCCAACGCATACAAGGCATTGCGTGGCGCGCCACTGATGTCAGCGGCCAATCTGACCGCGGTTTTGATCGGCAATTCGGCCAACAATTGGTCCAGCAACCATTCGGCCCGCGCCATGCCATCCGACACGGCCGGTAAGGCATGCAGCACCAAAGCAAATTCACCTTTGCTGCGAGTGGCATCGGCTTGCAACCAAGCGCTGAACGAAGCCGCAGGCAAGGTGGCAATTTCCTCAAACTGTTTGGTCAACTCGCGCCCCACCGTCAATAAGCGCTCGTTGCACACGGCCAAATCGTTGGCCAAGGCGTCGATGCGGTGCGGCGCTTCAAAAAATACTTGGGCCCGGTGTTCGGCCGACATGCTGCGTATTTGCGCTTGCCGCTCGGTGGCTTTGGTGGGCAAGAACCCCCAAAACACAAAGCCACTGTCCTCCACACAACCGCTGACACTGAGCAAGCTGGTGACGCTGCTGGCGCCGGGCAAAGGCATGCAACGAAACCCGGCCTGCCTGACCAAGCCCACCAAACGCGCGCCCGGGTCGCTCACCCCGGGTGTGCCTGCATCACTCAAATAGACCACCCGTTTGCCTTGCTGCAATTGCACAATCACTTGCTCGGCTGCGCTGGCCTCGTTGTGCTGGTGCACGGCCAGCCAGTGGCTGCCGGGTTTGTCCACACCGTATTGGCGCAGCAGCATTTGGCTGTGACGTGTGTCTTCGCAGGCCAGCACATCGGCCATCTGCAACAGGTACAACGCACGCAAGCTGATGTCGGCCAAATTGCCAATCGGTGTGGCCAGCACGTACAAACAACCACCGGGGTGTGCTTGGCCTTCACAGGCGGCGAGTGCCGCTGGCAGTGCCGCTTCAAAACGCTGATTCAATGGCAACCTTTCAACATCCACACAAACTCAGCAGCAAACGCCAAGGCGATGCCGCCGAGGACGAGGCCTTGGCGTTCTTGCAAGCACAAGGCTTGCAATTGGTCCAGCGCAATTTCCGCACCCCCGGGCGTGGCGGTGGCGAGATTGACCTGATTGTGCGCGACCGGCAAGGCACGCTGGTGTTTGTCGAAGTTCGCAGCCGCAGCCATGCGGGACATGGCGGTGCGCTGGCCAGCATTGGCGCGACCAAACGCCAACGCATTGTGTTTGCCGCCCGTTGCTTTCTCAGTCGACTGCCGCATTTGCCAGCCTGTCGGTTTGATGTCGTCGTGGTGCAGGCAGGTCAGTTGCAATGGATACAAGCGGCATTTGAATGCTGACAAAACATCACCATTTCGGTCATGGTGTCAAGTGGCAAAGGTATGATCGCCCCATGCTAGAGCAACGCATTGAACAACAGTTCATCGACAGCGCAGACTTGAA
>CANGZG010000166.1 GCA_947458415.1 Comamonadaceae bacterium
CCACGTTGTGAGGGTCTGTCGTGTCAACTCCGAGCGCGTTCAATTTTTTCAGCAATGCCGGTGTGGCTTGGCCATCAGCTGTCAACCCGACATTCACGGGCATGAGTTTTTGCGCCATGGGCTTGTCAGCGGCTTGAGATTTCACATCTTTGATCCAAACTGCGAGTCGCCTGGGAGTGGCGAATCGTTGGACAGTATCGACATTAATCTTGTCGTAATTGATTAAATTAAGATCTCTCAGGCCCAACCAAATCTCTGTAGCAAAAGCATCACCCAATTTTTTCAATGCTTTGGGCGGCAACTCTTCCACCAGCAATTCAACCAATAAGTTTTGCGTGGTCATGCAGTGGTTTCCTTGGCCATGAAGTCATCAACCCATGCTTTGGGCGCCATCGGGAACCCGAGTTTGGCGCGGCTGTCCAAATAACTTTGAGCCACGCTTCGGGCCAAATGTCGGATTCGCCCGATGTAAGCAGCTCGCTCTGTGACGCTGATCGCACCTCTGGCATCCAGCAAATTGAACGAATGCGCGGCTTTCAACACTTGCTCATACGCGGGTAACGCCAAGGCTTGCGTCATCAGATACTGGGCTTGCTTTTCATGCGCACTGAACGCGGTGAAGAGAAAAGCCGCATCGCTGTGTTCGAAGTTGTAGGCGGATTGCTCTTTTTCATTTTGCAAATACACATCGCCGTAACTCAATCCATGGGTCCATTGAAGGTCGTACACATTGTCAACGCCTTGCAAGTACATGGCCAAACGTTCCAAGCCGTACGTGATTTCGCCGGTGATGGGTTTGCAATTGATGCCGCCGACTTGCTGAAAATAGGTGAATTGCGTCACCTCCATGCCATTGAGCCAGACTTCCCAACCCAAGCCCCAGGCACCCAATGTGGGATTTTCCCAATCGTCTTCCACAAAACGGATGTCGTTTTGGTTCAGGTCAAAGCCCAGGGCTTTCAATGAACCCAGGTACTTGTCCAATATGTCTGAGGGCGCGGGTTTCAACACCACTTGGTATTGGTAATAGTGCTGGAGTCGGTTCGGGTTTTCGCCGTAACGACCATCTTTGGGGCGGCGAGACGGTTGCACATAAGCAGCCTTCCAAGGTTCAGGACCGATGGCGCGCAAGAAGGTGGCGGTGTGTGAGGTGCCTGCGCCCACTTCCATGTCATAAGGTTGCAGCAGTGCACAGCCTTGTGCATCCCAGTAGTTTTGCAATTGCAAAATGATTTGTTGAAATGTCAGCATGTTTTCATTTTACAGACTCACTTTTTTCTGAACGTTGTCTTCCCACCAGCACCGCCCACAGCATGAGTCCGCCGCACAGCAACCACAGGGGCTTGAGCCCCCAACGACCAGCCCATGCGGCAAAGAACGTGATCTCTTGGTAAGGCGAGTTCACGTTGCCTTGGAGTTCGCCTTGGGTAAACGGTTGAAGTTGCTGTTGGACCCTGCCCTGCGCGTCAATGATGGCCGTTCCCCCTGCATTGGTGGCGCGAACGGTGGGTCGCTTGAACTCCAAACTTCGCATGCGCGCAATATCGATGTGTTGCTTGACCACCGTGGTGTCGCCAAACCATGCAATGTTGCTTAAATTCACAAACACCGTTGGCGCACGGTCTGGGTGATTGAACCGAACCGCCAGTTCTTCGCCAAATAAATCTTCATAACAAATGGTGACCGCCAATTGGTGATCTTTCCATTTGAAAGGCGCTTGGTCTACCGCGCCGCGGTTGAAGTCACCGAAATCGATGGACATCATGCGGGTGAACCATTTCAATGCATTGGGGGTGAACTCGCCAAAAGGCACCAAATGGTGTTTGTCGTATTGCACTTCATGCGGCCCCCCCAAGCCAATCGCAGAATTGCCATAGCCTTTTGTTTCGTCTTGGGTGGGTATGCCCACAATCGCATATTTCTGCTGGGCTTGGGTGACACCAGCCAATGTGTCCCAGTAGCCGTCTGGCAGTTCATGTTTGAAATAGGGCAAGGCGGTTTCTGGCAAAACAGTCACATCGGCTTGGCTGTGTGTCAATGCGTTTTCGTACCAATGCAATGCAGGCAAGCGAGCGCTTCTGAATTTGGTGTCTTGACTGACGTTGGCTTGCAGCAGTTTCACTGACAACACGGGCCCCGAGGTGTTGACTTCACGCAGCGCAGGCAAACAGCAAACCGCAACGGCCAACCAAACGGCGCGTGTGCCGCCATGGTGATGGGATTTCCAGCTGACCTGAGCCAACGCGGATGACAATCCAGCCGCCAGAAAACACATGCCGTAAATCCCTGTCCAAGGCGCCGCGTATGACAAGACGCCATCGACATGCGAATAACCGATGGCTGCCCACGGGAAGCCTGTCCACCACTGTGCCCGAGCCAACTCTGCCATGGTCCAGCAGGCCGCAAAGCACACATGTTTTTGCCAACTTGACAACTGTGGTGAATATTTGACAAAGACCCACAGGGCGCCTGCGTAGTAGAGCGCCAAACCGCCGCAAAGCAGTGACAACGCCACCACGGTGATGACGCCTGGCAATCCACCGTAATGGTTGAGTGCGATGTACAGCCACCAAACACAGCCGACCAACCACAGCGTCACAAACAACCAAGCCAGTTTGAGTTTGTGTGTGGTGGAGTTGCTGTTCAACACCCCGCACAAGGCGGCCATGCCCAAGATTTGTACTGCCCCACTCAGGTAAGGCCCTGTCAATCCGTTGCCTGCCAGGGCCATCAAAGCAGCTCCCAGCACTGTGATGACGATGCTGCGGGTGTGCAACCGGTTCGGCGCAGTTTTCAATGGCCGATTTTCTTCACGCGGTACCACTTGACCACACCACTTTTGGAATGCATGACCTCGAATCTGAAGCCTTTGGTATCGTGGTGCTCGCCCTTGGTGGGCACATGCCCCATCAAGTGCGCGATCAAACCCCCAATGGTCTCGAACTGCTCTTCGTCCTCTGACAGCAGTTGGGTATCAAAATATTCATTGAATTTGTCGACCGTGGTGTGTCCAGCAACTCTGAACGATTTGTCCACCAAGCTGTAAATTTCGCCGTCGTCTTCATCTTCATCGAATTCGTCTTCAATTTCTCCGACGATTTCTTCAAGCACATCCTCAAACGTCACCAAGCCGGAAATTCTGCCAAATTCGTCCACCACCATGGCCATGTGGTTGCGGTTCTTTTTAAAGTCTCTCAACAAATCGATCAGGTTTTTGGTCTCGGGGACAAACACCGCTGTTCGCAAAAAAACTTTCAAATGGATTTCTGGCGCCCGCTGCCATTTCAGCAGGTCTTTCGTCATCAGTATGCCAATGATGTTTTCTTTTTCGTTTTCATACACTGGGTAACGCGAATGCCCGATGTCGATGATCTTTTCCAACATGTCTTCAATGGGCATGTCGACATCGAGTAAATCCATTTTCGGTGTCGGAATCATGATTTCAGCCACATGCATTTGACTGATTTTCATCACGCCTTCCAGCATGATTTGACTTTCTGTCCCAATCAGTTGCTTGGCACCTGCCTGCCCGATGAGTTTCAAGAACTGTTCACGTGTCTTGATCGGCGATAACCATTTGTCATACCACTGGTTCCACCAGTGTTTTGGCGCAGTTTTTTTTCGTGATCCAGTATTTGTAGCGTTCACTCGGCGATTCTATTTAAACTCGACCACCACAGTTTATTGATTTTCAAGCCAATCATGCTTCCTTCTGGTTTTATTTTTTTGCAACGAGACTGGCTTTCTTCTAATAGTTTGTTACTCAAACACAGAGATTCTGCGTATTTGTTCGATTCCGGTTATGTCAGCCACGCGCCGCAACTGGCTCAGTTGATCGATCACCGATTGGCTGGTCAGACTTTGGATGTGCTGATCAACACGCATTTGCACAGCGACCATTGCGGAGGCAATGCGCTGCTTCAGTCGATTTACCCACATTTAGACACTTGGGTTCCTGCCACACAGCATGACGTTGTGAATGAATGGGCCGAAGATCGCTTGAGTTACCAGCTCACAGGGCAACTTTGCCCTCGCTTTCATGCCACGGGCGCTGTGGCTGCGGGCAATGAACTGCAGATTCACGGTTTGACTTGGGTTGCATTTGCCTCAAAAGGGCATGACAACGATTCTTTGATTTATTTTCAACCCGAACACCGCCTGTTGTTGTCTGCCGATGCTTTGTGGGAAGACGGTTTTTCTGTGGTGTTTCCTGAGTTCTTGGATGGCAGCGGTTTTGAAGCGGTCTCCCACACCTACGACTTGATCGAGCAGCTGAATCCAACACTTGTCATCCCTGGCCACGGCGGCATGTTCACCAATGTGCATCTTGCGCTGGCCAAATCCCGACAAAGACTTGATTATTTTCAGTCAAACCCGATTTCACATGCCAACTATGCGGCCAAGGTGCTGATCAAATTCAAATTGATGGAGTTGCAATCTTGCCGTTGGGATGATTTCTTTCTCTGGTGCCAAGCGTCTCCTTTGCTCAACACCATTCACCAACGTTTTTTCATCACCGAAGCTTTAGATGCTTGGGTTTCTCACTTGTTTTCCTCTTTGGCCCACAAAAAAGCACTGCATATCAGCAATGGTGTGGTTTTCAATGACTAGGCCATCCTAAAAAACAAAAAGCCCGACTCTTTCGAATCGGGCTTTCTGAGGCTGTAAGAGCCTGACAATGTCCTACTTTCACACGGGGATCCGCACTATCATCGGCGCAGACGCGTTTCACTGTCCTGTTCGGGATGGGAAGGAGTGGTACCACGTCGCTATGGTCATCAGGCATAACTTGTACAAGTACTGACAAAGTCAATACTAGAAATTTATAGAGCGAATCAGCTGTATTTTGAATGCGTCACTTGGCATAACAACCTTGA
>CANGZG010000167.1 GCA_947458415.1 Comamonadaceae bacterium
ATGGTGCTTTGGATGCCGTGCTTGCGTGCCCATGCCACCATTTCTTTGGCTTCGTAGCCGGCTTTCACCGAGCCCAAACCCACTTCGCCCAGCAAGGTCACGCCTGCCGAGGCGAGTTCGGCAAAGTCGTGTTCGGTCATGCCTTTTTCAATGATGGGTGCACCCGCAATCACTTTGACACCGCCGGGGCGGAAATTGCTGAACGCACGTTGCGCGGTGATGGCCAGTGCTTTCAAACCCACAATGTCTTTGGGGCGGCCCGGCAAATGCACTTCGCCCGCTGACACCATGGTGGTGACGCCGCCGTGCATGGTCGAGTCGATCCAACCCAGTTGGTTTTGACGCGGTGTCCAGTCGCCAAACACCGGGTGCACATGGCTGTCGATCAAGCCCGGTGCAACGCAGGTTTGTCGCACATCGATGGTGGTTTTCGCGCCCTCGGTGTCCAAGTCTTTGAAGCGACCCACCGCGCTGATGATGCCGTCCATCACCACGATGGTGTCGGCTTGCAGAATCGGTTGGTCTATGTCACCGGACAACAACAAGCCGATGTTTTTGATAACGACCTTGCCTGAGGCTTCCTCGATCGTGGTGGTGGCCATGGGACTTCTCCTGAATGCTTTCTTTTGAATTTCTAACCGCCTGAGCCCACAGCATAATGCGTCAAAGACTTTGCCTCGCCCAGCCACGTCAAATCACGCATGCACACACCCAGCACCACCCACACCGACGGTTTGCCCGCCCCTGAACACGGTTTGCCTTTGGGCTTGCAACGGGTCGAGCCCAAACATGGGCCGGTGCGCGAAGGCAAGGTGGAATGCAATGCGTGTCCGGTGTTGTGTCAAATTTCCGAGGGACGCGTGGGTGCTTGCGACCGCTATGCCAACCAAGCGGGCGTGTTGGTGCGTTTGGATGCGGTGGTTTGGTTGAACCGACAAGCGGCGCTGGATCAAACCACCCAAGACCTGTTGCCGCGCTCGGACGCCGACACCTTGCCCCAGCCCTTGTCTGCCAGCGATGAGCCAGAGCGAGGGCTGTTTGTCACAGGCATCGGTGCGTCCACCACCTACCCAGATTACAAACCTGCACCCTTCATCGTGGCCTCGCGTTCCAACGGCGTGGACATGGTGACCGTGGTCACCGAGGGCATCTTCAGTTATTGCAGTCTCAAGGTCAAGATCGATACCGATCGTTACCTGGGTGACGAACGCGCTGCGGTGTTGTACGAGGGCGAAGAGGTTGGCCATGTCACCACAGCGGAATACGGATCGCAAATGCTCAGCTTGGGCGGTGTGCACCATTTGACAGGTGGCAGCAAGAAACAGGGCCGCATGGCATTGCAGTTGATGCATTGGTTGGGTAACCACCAAGCGGTGCAAGTGCAAATTGAAAACGGTGCCCAACTGGTGTTGCAAGCGGGTCAAGCCCCCATCGTTGACGGTGTCACCGAACAACGCATGCGGGTGGGTTGTGGCTCGGCAGCGATTGGCATGTTTGCCCGTCAGTGGCTGGGCGTGTGCGACGAGGTGGTGGTGGTCGATGACCACATCACCGGCGTATTGACTGAACACCAAGCGGGGCGATGCTTGCACATGAAGCCCAGTGGCATCGCCATCAAAGGGCGCAAGTCCACGCCGGGGCGTTACTTTCAAGTGGCGCAACCCGGGACCGGTTGGGGCGGCACCAGCATCACCGACCCGTTGTCTATCTTGGGTGAATGGAACCCGCAAGAAGCTTGGCCGGGTTTGCGTTTGTTGATGACCTCAACCACGGGCGAGCATGCGGCTTGGTTCGTGCTGGATGACACATTGCAGCCGCAACCCGCAGAGATGCCAATCGAAGTGCGACGCGTGGTCGAGCGCATTGGCGAAAACTGCGAACCCTCGTTGGTCTCGGTGCTGTTTTTGGGTGGCGCCGGCGGCAGTTTGCGCTCTGGCGTCACTGACAACCCGATTCAACTCACGCGTGCGGTCAAGAACGCCTTGGTCAATGTCAGTTGCGGAGGCGCACCGGCGTATGTTTGGCCGGGCGGTGGCATCACGTTGATGGTGGATGTGATGCGCATGCCAGCCAACAGTTTTGGCACGGTGCCAACGCCTGCCATCGTCGCACCCATCGAGTTCAGCATGCGTTTGAGTGATTACCAAGCCTTGGGCGGTCACATGGGTTTTGTTCGTACCTTGGACGACAGCCTTCGCAACGGTGCGTGGCACAACGACGGCGCGCCCACGCAGTTGCGCTGGCAAGCACCTGCAGCCAATGCAACACCATGGCCGCTGGATGCGCCACCCATGTTGGGTTGATGCCCATGCATGCACAGCGCCGTTCATTGCAAGAGGGTCGCTGGCATTTTCAGCACGGGCCGATCGATTTGGTATTGCAATGCGATGGCCAACCCGCAGCGTGTGCTCAGGCGATCGACACGGCTTGGCATCGGTTCACGCAGGTGTTGCCCGCCTTGGTCAGCGAATTGAATTGGCTCAGGCAACCCGTGTCAGCGTTGCACAACCATGTGTTTCAAGACCCGGTGGCGCGGCGCATGCACCACGCCGCCCGTGCGGCGGCCGTGGCTGCGCCTGACGGGTTTGTCACGCCGATGGCGGCTGTCGCTGGTGCGGTGGCGCAAGAGATGGTGGCGTGTTTGTCGCTCGCCGGTGTGGACCGGGCTTATGTGAACAACGGGGGCGACATCGCGGTGTATTTGCAAGACAACATGCAGTGGCGAGTTGGCGTGGTCACCGACCTGTCCAACGCATTGCAACGCTTGGCCACACAGACGCTGTCAGACCCCGACACGGTTGTGGTGGATGGCGCTTTGGTGTTGGATGCGGCCATGCCTGTTCGAGGTGTGGCCACCAGTGGTTGGCAAGGGCGCAGTTTTTCATTGGGCATTGCCGACAGCGTGACCGTGCTGGCGCAAACCGCAGCGCAGGCGGATGTGGCTGCCACGTTGATTGCGAATGCGGTGAATTGGGATGACCCTCGCATTCAGCGTCGCCCCGCCAACAGTTTGCGCGACGACACCGATTTGGGTGCGCGGTTGGTGACGGTGGATGTGCCGCCCTTGGGCGACAGTGTGGTCAAGCCAGCGTTGCAACTCGGGCTAGACTGTGCCCGTGGCATGCAGGCGTTGGGCCTGATCCATGCCGCGTATGTGTGTTGTCAAGGCCATGTCTTGGTGGCCGAACCCTTGGAATGTTGGGCGCAATGATGAGTGAACTGATCGAACTGCGACGGGTCTTCACCCATGTGGAAGAAATACACCACGAGTTCGGGCCGCCTGCACCACAGCCCTTGTGCCGAGGCGCGATTGCGGCGGTGTTGCGCAACCCGTATGCGGGCAGCTACCACGCTGACATCTTGCCGATGATGGACGCGTTGAACCCCTTGGGTGTCGATTTGGCCAAGACCTTGTGTGATGCCATGGGTGTCAAGCCCGAGCGCATTCAAGGCTATGGCAAAGGTGCCATCGTGGGTGCCGCAGGTGAACTGGAACATGGCGCGTTGTGGCATGTGCCCGGTGGTTATGCCATGCGAGAGTTGTTGGGCTGGAAAGGCGAGCGTGCGTCTTACACACAAGGCGGCGGCGGGGACAAACCCACAGGTCAGCCGGGCAATGCGCTGGCGATTGTGGCGTCGACCAAAAAAGTCGGTCCGCCCGGTGCGGCGTTGGATGTGCCGATGACACACATCAACGCCAGTTATGTGCGCAGCCATTTTGATGCGATCGAAATGCGTGTGCCCGGTGCGCCGCATGCCGATGAACTCATTGTCATTTTGGCCATGAGCACCGGTGCCAGGGTGCATGCGCGTGTCGGTGGACTCAAGGCCGAGGACATCAGTCAATGGAACGGTTTGCGTTGAACGCGCAGGAGAAAACATGAAAGCGAAGATCCGCAAAATCATTGTGCAAGTCGATGAAATTCACCAAGACGGCGGCAAACCCGTCAGCCCGCCGACACGCCGTGCATTGGCGATGGCCGTGATTGCCAACCCGTATGCGGGTCGGTTCAGCGACAACTTGGATGAACTGATTGACATCGGTGAAGAGCTCGGTGGTTTGTTGGGACAGCGTTGCGTGCAAGCCTTGGGCATGGCGCCAGAGCAAGCGCAGAGTTACGGCAAAGCCGCGGTGGTCGGCGAGGGCGGTGAACTTGAACACGCCGCCGCGTTGTTGCATCCCAAATTGGGGGCACCTCTGCGCTTGGCGGTCAGCAAAGGGGCCGCTTTGGTGCCTTCGGCCAAAAAACAAGGCACACTGGGCACAGCGATCGATGTCCCACTGGGCCACAAAGACGCGGCGTTTGTGCGCAGCCATTTCGACGCCATGGAAGCGCGGGTGGCCGATGCACCGCGGGCCAATGAAATCGTGGTGGCTGTGGTGGTCACCGACAGTGGCCGACCGCACCCGCGTGTCGGCGGTTTGCAAGTACATGAGATCGCGGGCCAAGACGGCCTGCGGTGATTCGGTGTTGAGTCAGTTTCCCTACGCACGGGTTGTGCGGTTTTTTTGATTGGAGTTGCAAGATGAAAGCAGATCGTAGAAAACTTCTGACCGCGTTGGGCGCCGTGGGTGCATTGGGTGCGGTAGCGCCTTGGGCCTGGTCGGCTGCCAAAATCAAACCTGGTCAAAATTCGGTGTTGATCGTGGTTGATGTGCAAAATTGTTTCATCGAAGGCGGTACCTTGCCTGTGGCCAAAGGCTCTGAGGTGGTGCCCGTCATCAACCGCATCTCCAAAGCGTTTGACAACATCGTGGTCACACAAGATTGGCACACCCAAGGCCACGCCTCATTTGCCTCTGCCTACGCTGG
>CANGZG010000168.1 GCA_947458415.1 Comamonadaceae bacterium
GGAGAAGAGAAATGCAAACACGTCGCGATGCACTCAAACGCAGCTTTGCGGTTGTCAGCCTGATGATGGGCGCTGGCATGCTGCCCGATTTGGCGCAGGCCTTTGAAAAATCAGCCTTCGATGCCAAAACCATGACCGATGTTTTCAAAGCATTGGGTTTGCCCATGCCAACCGAAAGCAAAGATGTTGGTTTGACCGCACCAGACATTGCCGAAAACGGCGCGGTGGTGCCGATGACGGTGCAAACCAGTTTGTCTGGTGCCAAAAAATTGCTGCTGTTGGTGGAAAAAAACCCATCCCCATTGATTGCCCAATTCAATGTCAATCCATCGGTGGATGCCAATTTCCAAACCCGCGCCAAGATGAGTCAATCCTGCGATGTGTACGCAGTGGCGGTCATGGATGACGGCAAAACCCTTTTCACCAAAAAAGAAGTCAAGGTCACCTTGGGTGGCTGCGGCGGTTGAACACACACATTCAAGGAGAAATAACATGGCAGATCCCATGCGCATTCGTGCCCAAGTGGCAGGTGACAAAATCAATGTTCGTGTCTTGATGAGCCACGAAATGGAGTCAGGTCAACGTAAAGATGCCAACGGCGCCATCGTGCCAGCATGGCACATCCAAGAAGTCACGGCCACACACAACGGACAAACCGTGATGACCGCTGAATGGGGGCCCGGTGTGTCTAAGAACCCGTTCTTGCAGTTCACCATCAAAAACGGCAAAGCTGGTGACAAAGTGGCCGTGACTTGGAAAGACAACAAGGGCGATACCCGAACTGACGAAACCACGGTGTCCTGACATGAGACGCCTGTCCGCTTCCATGACCGCTGTGGCCTTGGTCGTTGCCGCGACAACGGCATATGCCCAAAAAACGACATCTGATGGCATTGCCGAATACCGTGCCATGCTGCAAGACGGTAACCCTGCCGATTTGTTTGAAGCCAAAGGCGAAGACCTTTGGAAACAAGCGCGTGGTCCTAAAAAAGCATCGCTGGCCCAGTGCGATTTAGGCAAAGGACCGGGCCAAGTCAAGGGCGCTTGGGCGGAGTTGCCGCGTTATTTTGCGGACACCCAAAAAGTACAAGACCTGGAGTCAAGGTTGCTGACCTGTATGGAAACCTTGCAAGGCTTTGATGCCGAGCAAATCCGCAACACGCCTTACGGCAAGGGAGAGCAGACCACCATCACCGCCTTGGCCACATGGGTGGCAGCCGAGTCCAAAGGCCTGCGATTCAACTTGCCCCAAGCCCATGCAGAAGAAAAACGCATGTTCGACTTGGGCAAAAAGTTGTTTTACTTTCGCTCTGGCACCCATGATTTCGCCTGTGCCACCTGCCATGCCCAAGACGGGAAACGCATTCGATTGCAAGACTTGCCCAATCTCACCACCCAAGCTGGTGCTGTCATCGGGTTTGGTGCATGGCCTGCCTATCGCGTCTCCAACGGGCAAATGTGGAGCATGCAATTGCGGCTGAATGATTGCTACCGACAACAGCGTTTCCCCTATGCCGTGTTTGGCAGCGATGCCAGCACCGCCTTGGGTGTGTATTTGGGCGTGACCTCCAAAGATGCGGTGGCTTTTGCGCCCGCCATTCGTCGTTGATGTTCAAAGGAATCAGATTGAAAACATTCCCTATTCCAACCCTGACTGTGCTGGCCATGACGCTGGGCTTGACGTCCTGCGCCACCCCCACCATGAAAAGCAGCAACTACCTTGAGGAAGTCCAACCGGTTTTGACGGCGTCTTTTCGCGCCGAAGGGCAGGCCGGCATGGACAGGCTGACCCCGGACGAGGCCAACCGTTTGTGCAGCCAAGCCGAGTATGAAGGCAAGCCTTTGTCAGACAAGCAGACAGAACAAATTCGCAACGACAACTTCAAGACCATCAAGTGGCCCAGCAACGGTCAGTTCATCGGCGACTACAAGACCGGTGAAGCCATTGCCCAAGACGGTCGTGGCAAAACTTGGTCGGACAAAGAAGGTTCGGTCAATGGCGGCAATTGTTACAACTGCCACCAAATCAGCAATACTGAAATTTCATACGGCACACTGGGTCCCAGCCTTTACAACTACGGCAAGTTGCGTGGCGTCACGGATGTGAACAGCCCCGCCTCCAAGCCGATCATTGAATACACCTGGGCCAAATTGTGGAATGCACGCGGTTACAACGCCTGCTCCAACATGCCGCGCTTTGGCCACAACGGCATCCTGACCGAGACACAGTTGCAGCACCTGATGGCCTTGTTGCTCGATCCAAAATCCCCCGTGAACCAGTAAGCAGGCATCGCTATGAATTTGACCAAACGTGAATTTCTGCAGGTGTTAGGTGCTGGCATGGCCGGTGGCATGCCCATGGCCAGTTTTGCGCAAAAAGACGCTGCCGATGCTGAAGGCTTGTACGACATGCCACGTTTTGGTCAAGTGTCTTTTTTGCACATGACCGATTGCCATGCGCAACTGCTGCCTGTTCACTTTCGCGAACCCACCATGAATTTGGGCTTGGGGACCATGAAAGGGCAGTTGCCTCACTTGGTAGGCGCTGAACTCCTCAAAGCCACAGGCGTCAAACCCAACACCGCACAAGCCCATGCTTTGAGCACTTTGAACTTTGAAGAGGCTGCCAAGCGTTACGGCAAAGTCGGGGGCTTCGCCCATTTGGCGACTTTGGTCAAACGCATGAAGGCCTCGCGGCCGGGCGCTTTGTTGCTGGATGGTGGTGACACTTGGCAGGGATCCGCCACCTCGTTGTGGACCAAGGGCCAAGACATGGTAGACGCCTGTCGTTTGCTGGGCGTGGATGTCATGACCGGCCACTTCGAGTTCACTTACGGCCAGGACCGAGTGACCGAATTGGTCGAGAAAAAACTCGGCGACAAGACGTCATTTGTGGCGCAAAACATCAAGACCAAAGATTTTGGCGACCAAGTCTTCAAGCCTTATGTGATGCACGAAATGAACGGCGTGCCTTGCGCCATCATTGGCCAAGCGTTTCCCTACACACCGATTGCCAATCCGCGCTACATGGTGGCCGATTGGGAATTTGGGATTCAAGAGGAAAACCTTCAAAAGACCATCTTGGATGCACGTGCCAAAGGTGCGCAAGTGGTGGTACTGCTGTCACACAACGGCATGGACGTGGATTTGAAACTGGCATCGCGCGTCAGCGGTTTGGACGCGATCTTGGGTGGCCACACCCATGACGGCATGCCGGTGGCCAAAGTGGTGACCAACAAATCCGGACAGACGTTGGTGACCAATGCAGGATCGAATGGCAAGTTCTTGGGTGTGCTGGACATGGAAGTGAAAAACAAACAGGTGACCGACTTCCGCTACAAACTCATGCCCGTGTTTGCCAATTTATTGCCCGCTGATACGCAGATGCAATCACTCATCACCAGTATTCGAGCCCCTTATTTGGCTGAACTGCAAAAAACCTTGGCCATGACCGAAGGCACGCTTTACAGACGTGGCAACTTCAATGGCACTGGCGATCAGTTGCTGTTGGACGCAATGCTGGATGTGCAAAGTGCGGAAATTGCGTTCTCTCCTGGTTTCCGCTGGGGCACCAGTTTGTTGCCCGGCCAAGCCATCACCAAAGAGTGGTTGATGGACATGACGGCGACCACCTATTCCTATGCCACCGTCACGCCTATGAAAGGCAGCATGATCAAAACCATTTTGGAAGATGTGGCGGACAATTTGTTCAACGCCGATCCTTATTACCAACAAGGCGGTGACATGGTGCGTGTGGGTGGTTTGACGTACACCTGCAGGCCTATGGCAAGCATGGGTCAACGTATCCACAACATGGTGTTGAACGATAAACCCATCGACCCCGAGAAAACCTACAAAGTCGCAGGCTGGGCGCCGGTGTCTGAGGAGGCATCCAAGCAAAACCTCAAACCTATTTGGGAGGTAGCCGAGCAATGGTTAGCTTCAACAGGTGGCAAAGTATCTGTGCGCAAAGCCAATGTGCCGGTGCTGGAAGGCGTGTTGCCTAACGCAGGATTCATCGCTTCCATTTAAAAAATCAATCGTCTTGGCCAAGCCATGCCAGCAAGGCGCCTGACAAAAACATGCTCAAAGCGACAAAGCCAAACGTGCTGTCGAGGTTTTCGGTTAAGAACGCCACCAAACCGATGCCTGCTGCGCCCACGGCGTAGCCGATGTCGCGCCAAAAGCGGTAGATGCCAATGGCGGAGGCGCGCCAGGCTGGTGCGGCGCGGTCGACCACTGCAGCGCTCAGGTTCGGGTAGAGCATGGCCATGCCCAAGCCGGTAAGCGCCGCAGTGCCACTCCACCACGCCACGCTTTGCCACAGGGGAAACAGCGCAACCCCCAAGCCGCACAACCACATGCCAGCCAAATTCAACCGTTGCCGCCCCACCAGATCAGACCAAGGCCCCGTGAGAAGCTGGGTCATGCCCCAGGTGATACCGTAGCTGCCCACCACCCAACCTACGGCGGGCAAGGCCAAGCCTCGTTGATGCAGGTACACCGGCCAAATGATCCACACCAAGGCATCGACAAATTTCTCCACCAAGCCGGCTTGGCTCAAGGCCATCATGCGTTTGTCTTGCCAAGACATCAGCCGAAAAATCTGCCAGCTGCTCAAAGACGGGGAAGTTGCAGACACATCGGTTTTGGCGTGCAGCGCTAGCCAAGGGCTGCTTTCCACCACGGCAAACAGGCTGGACAAGGTGGCAAGGCCGATAACCAAACTGCCAAACCACAGCAGACCTGCGCGGGGCTCCAGCCAAGTCGAGGCGTAGCCGGTAGCGATGGCCGCCAAGGCCAC
>CANGZG010000169.1 GCA_947458415.1 Comamonadaceae bacterium
ACCGATGGCGTCTTGCTGGGTTTGTGCTTGTTGAAACAATGCGTCGTTTGGAACGTCGTAATCACGGGCAATCGTGGCCAATACACGCAGCTGAGCGCAGCTGAGTTCACCGTAAGGCACCGCCACGCGCAACATGGGTGCGTACCGTTGGATGTACCAACCATTTTGCAAGCGCAGCGGTCTGAACTCATCGTCGCTCAGTTGACCGCTCAGGTTGCGCTGCAGTTGGTCTCTGTACTGTGCGGCGCGTTCGCGCACAAAACGTTTGTCGAATTCGGTGTATTGGTACATGGTGCGTCAGATCAAAATCAATTTACCGCCTGCCCATGCCAACAGCACAGACAACGCGGAGCGAATAAAGCGCTCGGGCACTTGGGTGACCAGTTGTGAGCCCAGCCAGATGCCGGGCAACGAACCCGCCAGCAACAAACCCAGCAAGGACCAATCCACCGTGCCCAAAGAGGCATGTCCCAAGCCTGCGACCAAGGTGAGTGGAACTGCATAGGCGATGTCGGCCGCCACGATGCGAGGCAAAGGAAGTTGCGGATAAAGCAGCATCAACACGGTCACGCCAATGGCGCCTGCGCCGACCGAGGTCAGCGTCACCAACACGCCGATGACTGCACCGAACAACACAGGCAGCCACTTGTGCTGTGTGAGATCGTCAGCCAGCAAAGTTTCGTTGGCATCTGGTATTTGTTGACGCAATGGACCGCGAATGGCTTTGTAAAGCGTGGCCGCAGCGGTCAACAACAAAGCGATGCCGAGCGTGAATGTGATCGCATGTTGAACGCTGGGGTTCGATGTGCCGAAATGGTGAAGCAAGGCCAAAGTGAGAAAGGCGGCGGGCACACTTCCCAAACTCAGGCTGAACACCACGCGCCAAGGAATGATGCGTTGTCTGGCGAAATTGAGCAGACCGCCAAACTTGGTGCCTGCCGCAAACAACAAATCGGTGCCGACCGCCAAGGCAGGTTTGATGCCAAAGCCGAAGATCAGCAGGGGCGTCATCAACGAACCGCCGCCCACGCCAGTCAACCCGACGATGAGGCCGACCACAAACCCGGCCAAGACAAATGCAAATGAGAAATTTTCCATAAGCCGAGGACTATAAATTCCTTATGCATGTAAACAAACAATTTTTTAGTTGGACATATATGCATATGGAATATAAGCAAACAACCAAACAATCGTTGGCAATACATGCATCACGCAAGAGAATACCTGGCTTGAATCACTTTGATTGAAATCAGCATGTTGAAAAAAAACACGATCAGCCGTTGCATCATTTTTGGCTTTTTGGGGTTTGCGTGTGCTTTGGTGCAAGCCCAGACATTGTTAAATGTTTCCTACGATGTCTCCAGAGAGTTTTACAAAGATGTCAATTCAGCATTCGTTGCGCACTATAAAAAGGCCAAGGGTGCAGACGTCAAAGTTGATCAATCTCACGGCGGCTCCAGTGCCCAAGCACGTGCCGTCAACGATGGTTTGGAGGCGGATGTGGTCACGATGAACACCACATCAGACGTTGATTTCCTGGCCGCGAATGGCGTGGTTGCCAAAGATTGGGCGAAAAAATTCCCCCACCATGCTGCGCCCACGACCTCGACCATGCTGTTTCTGACGCGAAACGGCAACCCCAAAGGCATCAAGGACTGGGATGACTTGATCAAACCCGGTATCCAAGTGGTGGTGGTCAATCCGAAAACCGGCGGTAATGGTCGCATGGCGTATTTGGCGGCATGGGGCCAAGTGCGTAAAAAAGGCGGGACTGATGCGGATGCCCAAGCGTTTGTGAAAAAGCTGTATGCCAATGTGCCAGTGTTGGCCAAGGGTGGTCGGGATGCAACCAATGTCTTCTTGCAGCGAAACATCGGCGACGTGTTGATCACCTTTGAATCGGAGGTCATCTCCGTTGACCGCGAATTCGGTGAAGGCAAGGTGGACGTGATCCACCCATCAAGCAGCATCGTTGCAGAAAATCCCGTGGCAGTCGTGGAGCGAACGGTGGCCAAAAAGGGTTCAGCAGAATTGGCCAAGGCCTATTTGGATTACCTCTACAGCGATGAGGCGCAAGAAATCGCGGCCAAGCATGCCTTGCGGCCACGCAACCCGGCCATCCTGAAAAAATATGCCAATGTCTTCAAGCCCGTTAATTTTTTTCAAGTGTCAGATTATTTTGGAACACTGACCGAGGCGCAAAAAGTTCATTTCATGGATGGTGGTTTGTTCGACAAAATTTACACGGTCCGTTGAATGAGCAGCATGACTTTGTTTGCACCCCGACATCAGCCAGCGCGTGTGCTGCCCGGTTTTCACATCACATTGGGTTTCACGCTGGCGTACCTGAGCTTGATTGTGCTCATACCCTTGTCCGCTTTGGTATTTAAAACTCTTCAGTTGACATGGGAGCAATTTTGGCAAGCGGTGACTGCGCCTCGTGTGGTGGCTTCTTACAAATTGACCTTGGGTGCTTCATTGATCGCAGCGACCGTGAACGCATTCTTTGGCATGCTGCTGGCTTGGGTGTTGGTGCGCTACCAATTTTTTGGCAAAAAAGTGGTGGATGCTTTGGTGGACTTGCCGTTTGCCTTGCCCACAGCGGTGGCGGGTATTTCATTGACAGCTTTGCTCGCTGGCAATGGATGGATTGGGCAATACCTCGAGCCTTTGGGCATTCAGTTGGCCTTCAACCGAAACGGTGTGCTGATTGCGCTCATCTTCATTGGCTTACCTTTTGTGGTTCGCACGGTTCAACCCATTCTGGAGGACCTAGAGAAAGAGCTGGAAGAGGCCGCTACCTGTTTGGGCGCGACCCGTTGGCAAACCTTCAGCAGGGTCATTTTTCCTGCGTTGGCGCCTGCGTTGCTGACCGGCTTTGCGATGGCGTTTGCACGCGCGATCGGTGAATATGGTTCGGTGATCTTCATCGCCGGCAACATGCCCATGGTGTCTGAAATCACGCCACTCATCATCATCAGCAAACTCGAGCAATACGACTATGCCGGCGCCACGGCAGTGGCCTTGGTCATGTTGTGCGCGGCGTTCCTCATGCTCCTGTTGATCAATGGGTTGCAAGCGTGGCAGCGCAGCCGCTCGGGAGCAAGCGCATGAACACGCAACACAGTGTTCCTACCCACACCGCCCAAAGTACCGGCGAACCAGCATGGCTTCGCCGCACCTTGATTGGTGTGGCACTTTTGTTTGTGGGTTTGTTTTTGGTTTTGCCCTTGGCCGCTGTGTTCACCGAGGCATTGAGAAAAGGTGCAGAAGCCTTTTTTGAGGCCTTCAAAGAACCTGATGCCATGTCAGCCATCAAACTCACCTTGCTGATCGCCGCGATAACGGTGCCACTGAATTTGGTGTTTGGTGTCAGTGCCGCATGGGCCATTGCCAAATTTGAATTTCGTGGCAAAGCATTGCTCACCACCTTGGTCGATTTGCCGTTCTCTGTCTCACCGGTGGTGGCTGGATTGATTTATGTGCTGGTGTTTGGTGCGCAAGGATGGTTTGGACCATGGTTACAAGCACATGACATCAAAATCATTTTTGCAGTGCCTGGGATGGTCTTGGCCACGGTGTTTGTCACTTTCCCATTCATCGCTCGCGAATTGATTCCTCTGATGCAAGCACAAGGCAACGAGGAAGAGCAAGCCGCGATGGTATTGGGCGCCAATGGCTGGCAAATGTTTTGGCGTGTGACGTTACCCAACATCAAATGGGGCCTGCTGTATGGCGTCATTCTTTGCAATGCACGTGCCATGGGTGAATTCGGTGCGGTGTCCGTGGTGTCAGGGCATATCCGTGGACAAACCAACACCATGCCTTTGCATGTGGAAATTTTGTACAACGAATACCAGTCGGTGGCTGCATTTGCTGTGGCCTCTTTGTTGGCCTTGTTGGCTTTGGTGACTTTGGTCATCAAATCGGTGGTCGAGTGGCAACAACAGCGATTGATGGCTGAATTGGCTGCGTTATCCCCCGAGCGTCCGATCAAAACTCCTCTTCACGCGCATTGAACCGAGAAATGTATGAGCATTGAAATTCGAAACATCAGCAAGCAATTTGGCGATTTCCACGCATTGCGCCAAGTCAACCTTGACATCGCCTCGGGTGAATTGGTCGCGTTACTGGGCCCTTCTGGTTGCGGCAAAACCACCTTGCTGCGCATCATTGCCGGGTTGGAAACCGCAGACCAAGGCAGCATTGCCTTCAGTGGCGAGGACACGACCCACTTGCATGTGAGAGACAGGCAGGTGGGCTTTGTGTTTCAGCATTACGCCCTGTTTCGACACATGACTGTGTTTGAAAACGTGGCGTTTGGTTTGCGTGTCAGACCGAAAAAAACCAGGCCTGATGAAAAAACCATCCAAAAGAAAGTCCACGATTTATTGAACCTGGTGCAACTCGATTGGCTGGGTGACCGTTACCCCTCGCAGCTCTCAGGCGGACAGCGTCAACGCATTGCCTTGGCCCGTGCTTTGGCCGTTGAACCCCGCGTGTTGTTGCTCGATGAACCTTTTGGCGCACTGGACGCCAAGGTACGCAAAGACCTGCGCCGTTGGCTGCGCCGTCTGCACGACGACCTGGATGTGACCAGTATTTTTGTCACCCACGATCAAGAAGAGGCCTTGGAAGTGGCCGACCGCGTGGTGCTGATGAATGGCGGCAAGGTGGAGCAGGTGGGTTCACCGCAGCAAGTGTGGGACAACCCAGCGAATCCGTTTGTGTATGGTTTCTTGGGCGACGTGAATTTGTTCAAAGGTCGAGGTGCCGAGGGTG
>CANGZG010000170.1 GCA_947458415.1 Comamonadaceae bacterium
CATTTCATTTTTTCACTGCCATGAATTTATTTTTTATAACAGCATAAATTTTTCGCAGTTTTTTTCGATTGATCTTTTGCCACTGAAAACGAAAATAGTTGTACAGTAATGAGTGTTTTTTTCTTTGCTCATCAAGGCTTGATTCAAACACCCCCGTCACACTGCCTTGGTCGGCAATCGGCTCTTTCAGCCAATACTGAGAGACTCCACATATTGGGTCCATTGTCCTTAAGAGAAAATCCGAGGGCAAACTCACACGATTGGCAACTAACCAATCTAATCGATTGACGCAGGCCGAGTAATTTGTCAGGTAGGCTTCAGTAGTAGCTATCGGTTGCTCTACGACAATGTCGTTACTCAGCAAAAAAGAATCAGGCACTTTGGTATCCGCTCCGCCTAAAAAAAGCAAATACCCGATTTCCTTTTTTTCCATGATCGATAAGGCTTCGTTCAATCGGCTAACAAAATCAGGTTTGAGAATGACATCATCCTCAAATACCAAGATGTTCTTCAACTTATGCTCAACACACATACGCCAAGCATGTATGTGTTTCAAAACCAAAGACTGTTGGGGTCTGGCCAATACATCCTCAGATGCAAAGGTGTCGGTCAAGCGTTGGGGATTCAGATCTGGTATGTCAAATTCAAATATGAATTGGTATTGAATATTGTGCAATGCCATTTGTCTTTTGACATGGTTTATTCGGTCTTCAAAAGTTTTGACGGACAGAACAAACACCGCATCGACATTTAAATTTCTCATCATCAACTGTTTTGAATTTTTTCGATGATGGCTGTGGATGAATAACCCTCTAAAAATTCCAATGCCAACACTTGGCCCTTGTTTTTCAACACACACTCTGCGCCAGCGATTTGGCTGATCTCGTAGTCGCCACCTTTGACCAAAACATCTGGCAGCAAATGGCAGTACAAAGACTCTGGCGTGTCTTCAGGAAACGCGACCACGCCTGTGACGCAGGCCAGCGAACTCAACATTTTTAGTCGCGATTCCAATGCATTGATGGGTCTTTTTTCGCCCTTTAAACGCCTGACAGACTCGTCATCATTGACTGCCACAAACAACATGTCTCCCAATGCCCTGGCCTTTTCCAGGTAATCAATATGCCCGGGGTGCAATATGTCAAAACAGCCATTGGTCATCACAACTTTCAATGATTGTGACTGTGCTTTTTCAATGACGGTTTTTAATTCTGATGCGGTGTATGCATGAACCGGTTTTGTGTTCATCTGAATTTGCGCATTCAATTCATCAATGTGAATGACGGCCGTTCCCAATTTTGACACCACCACACCGGCGGCTTTGTTTGACAAGGCCGCCGCTTGGTTCAATGAAAAGCCTGAAGCCAAGGCAACAGATAAAGTGGCGATCACTGTGTCGCCAGCGCCGGTGACATCGAACACTTCTTTGGCTTCAGTGGGTATGTGCAAGGGGGTTTGATGGCCCGCTATCAAGCTCATGCCTTTTTCACTGCGCGTGACCAACACCGCATCGAGTCCGAGTTGTTTTCTTAATTGTTCACCTTTGGTTTCAAGGTCATCCAAATTCAGGCAAGCGCCAACGACCGCTTCGAACTCATGCAGATTTGGCGTGATGACCGTGGCGTTTTTGTATTTTTCAAAGTCTTTGCCCTTGGTGTCGACGAGCACAGGCTTGTGTTTTTCACGCGCCAAAGAGATCAACTTGTCTAAATCGGCCAACGTGCCTTTTGCATAGTCTGACAAAATGACCGCATCTACCATCGACAGCAATCGCTGGTATTGATCTAAAAATTCACTTTGGGGCCAATCGTCGTAAGTCCGCTCGAAGTCAAGCCGAATCATTTGTTGTTGCCTTGACATAACCCGATTTTTCACAATCGTGGTTTGATTGGGCAACTTGAATAAATGAGAAGCAATGTTTTTTTGGTTTAACAACGTGTCAAGTTGCTGCCCCGCTTGGTCATCCCCAATCAACCCCATCAACAATGCCTGTGCACCGAGCGAAGCAACATTTGCCGCCACATTGCCCGCACCACCCAGCCTGGTTTCTTCTTGGTTGACATTGACCACCACCACGGGTGCTTCAGGGGAAATTCGGTTGGATTGACCATACCAATAACGGTCAAGCATGACATCACCCACCACCAAAACCCGAACTTTCGAAAAATCGTAAGTTCCAGTTGATGTGACTTGGGTGGCGTCAGACATGTTCAAAAAACGGGGTTAAACCAACCCCAGTTGGGTTTCGACACTGTGGCAAATGATGTGCCCGATCAATATATGCATTTCTTGTATGCGTGCAGTTTGCTGGTGTGGAACAACCAAAGACAAGTCACATACATTGGCCAACTTTCCTCCGTCTTTTCCCAACAGTCCAATGGTTTGTATGCCCATCAACTTGGCTTGGTTCACCGCATGGATCACGTTGGCAGAATGGCCTGATGTCGATATGGCCATCAACACATCGCCTTGCCGCCCCAAACCTTTGACTTGTCTGACAAAAATTTGGTCAAACGCATAGTCGTTGCCGACACAGGTCAGCACGGATGTGTCCGTGGTCAATGCCAACGCTGATATCGGCTCTCTGTCTTTGGTAAAACGACCGATGAATTCAGCAGCTATGTGTTGGCTGTCAGATGCCGAGCCTCCATTGCCGCACAGCATTATTTTTCCGCCATGCTTGACTGCCGTGGTGATGATTTGGCATGCTTTTTCAACATCTTTATCCAGACCTTTGACCAACTCGCACAGAGCCTGGTGTTCTGCTAAATGATGTAAAAACAAAGAGGGGTTCATAAACTTAATTGTTATTTGGTGTCGGCTGAATTTTGTTGGATTTATATTCACTCCATTCACATCGCATTATACTGTCAGGGCTGGTTTACAACGCGTCATTTGTCAACACAATCCAATACTTGTTTTGGTTGTTGACTGCTCAACATGGCATTCTTCATCTTTTTTAGGTAACCCTCTGCGATGATCATCGTCACCGGCGGCGCCGGCCTTATCGGCAGCAACTTGATCGAGCAACTCAATTTGCGCGGACACACGGACATCTTGGCGGTCGACCATTTGAAGAATGGCCACAAGATGCACAACCTGGCTGACTTGCATATCCGAGATTACCTGGACCGGGATGACTTCATGGCCAAAATACAAGCCGCTCATGATTTCGGGCATGTCAGCGCCGTGTTCCATCTGGGTGCCTGTTCTGCCACCACCGAATGGGACGGGCAGTTCATGATGCGCAACAATTTTGAATACAGCAAGCAGCTTTTGCATTGGAGTCAGCGCGTCAATGCGTCATACATCTATGCGTCATCGGCTTCGGTTTACGGCTTGGGACTCAACGGGTTCAGCGAACAACGCCAGTGCGAGTTGCCCATCAACATGTACGCCTATTCCAAATTTCAGTTTGACCAGTATGTGCGAAGTTTGCAAGGCCGCTTAAGGCACCAAGTGGTGGGTTTGCGTTATTTCAATGTCTATGGCCCACGTGAAGCGCACAAAGGCAGCATGTCGTCGACTGCTTTTCACTTCAACCAACAATTGCTGAGTGAGGGGGTTTGCCGTCTGTTTGAAGGCACCGATGGCTATGCCAATGGAGAACAACTTCGCGATTTTGTGTATGTCGGTGATTGCGCCAAAGTCAATCTGTGGTTCATGGAACATCCCCAACACAGCGGCATCTTCAATTTAGGAACCGGTCAAGCGCACAGTTTCAACCAAGTGGCGAATGCGGTGCTGGCTTGGCACCAGCAACACCGTCAAACCCAAGGTCAGATCAAATACATCCCCTTTCCGGCGCATTTGAAAGGCGCTTACCAAAGCTACACCCAAGCAGACATGTCAGCACTGAGAAAAATCGGCTACAGCGATCGGTTTTTGAATGTCGAAGAAGGTGTCCAGGCATACCTGAACTGGCTCAATCGCGGCTGAATTTCACAGCCAAACACAAGCCGCTGTCGGTCGGCGGCTTCAAACCAGAATGAGTTTGGCGATGCGCTCTGGTTCAACATCATTCAAACACCGAGTATGGCCAAAACGGCAACTGCGTTTGAAACATGGGGCGCAATCCAAGGCGGGAGCGTAACTGGGGTCGTCTGCCAGCCAAACCACCTGCGCTTTGTCGCTCAACGGTGGTGTGTGCCTGGGGCTGCTCGAACCAAACACCGCCACTTGCGGCACGCCCAAGCCTGCGGCCACGTGCATCAAGCCCGAATCGTTGCTGACCATGTCACGCGCGGCTGAAATCAGATCAAATGCCTGACTCAAACGGGTCGCGCCTGCCAAGTTCAATACCTTTGCGCCTGTTGCCATCTCGACAATGGAAGCACATAACTCACGCTCTTTGGCAGAGGCGACCAGCAACACCTGGCTGTTGATCAATTGACACAGCTTGGCCACGTGCTTGGGCGGCCACATCTTGGCAGGCCCGTATTCCGCACCCGGCGCAATGACTGTGTAACTGCCGGCGGTCAAACCAAACGCCTGCAACGTTTGACGCACTGTGTCTGTCGGGCGTTGCAACACCGGACGCAAACCACTGTTCGCTTGCGCGTGCTGGCGAAATAACCCAAGGTAAAAATCCACCATCGGTGGATGCTTATCGGGGTCTGGGTTTGGCAGTCGCTTGGTCAACACCCCATAACGTGACTCGCCGTGATAACCAATGCGCTCTGGAATGCCCGCCATCCACGGCAACAACGCACTTTTGAATGAATTGGGTGCGACATATGCCCGGTCAAACATGCCACGCCATTGG
>CANGZG010000171.1 GCA_947458415.1 Comamonadaceae bacterium
GAAAAACTTCCGCCAACTGCACAGCAAAACCGCGGGTCACCCCGAGGTGGGCATCACCCCCGGCGTGGAGACCACCACCGGCCCCCTGGGTCAAGGCATCACCAATGCCGTTGGCATGGCCTTGGCTGAAAAGCTGTTGGCCGCCGAGTTCAATCGCCCCGGACATGACATGGTTGACCACCACACTTACGTGTTTTTGGGCGACGGTTGCATGATGGAGGGCATCAGCCACGAGGCCTGTGCGTTGGCCGGCGCGTGGAAATTGAACAAGCTGATTGCCTTGTATGACGACAACGGCATTTCTATCGATGGCAAGGTCACACCTTGGTTCATCGACGACACGCAGGCACGTTTCAAAGCCTACGGTTGGAATGTGTTGAGCGTCGATGGCCACGATGTGCAAGCGGTCAGTCGCGCCATCGCCAGCGCCCAACTCAGTGGCGACAAGCCCACGCTCATCGCTTGCAAAACCCACATCGGTCAAGGCAGCCCGAACCGGGTCGACACGGCCAAAGCCCATGGCGAACCGTTGGGCGCCGACGAAATTGCGCTCACCCGCGCTGCCATCCAATGGCCCCACGAACCTTTCCATGTGCCCGCCGATGTTTACGCGGACTGGGATGCCAAAAGCAAAGGCGCGTCCCTCGAACAGCAATGGCAAAACGTGTTCAACGCCTACGCCAATGCGCACCCCCAACTTGCCGCTGAATACACACGCCGCATGGCGGGTGAACTGCCCAAGCACTTTCACCAAACCGTGGTCGATGCCGTGGTGGCCGCCAACACCAAGGCTGAAACCGTTGCCAGCCGCAAAGCCAGTCAATTGGCCTTGGAAGCATTCACCGGCGCCATCCCCGAGTTGTTGGGCGGCAGTGCCGATTTGACCGGCTCCAACTTGACCAACACGTCACACACACCAAACATGCGTGTCGATTTGGCCGGGCGCATGGTCAAAAATGAACACGGACAGCCCGGACGTCACATCAACTATGGTGTGCGCGAATTTGGCATGGCGGCGATCATGAATGGCGTGGCGTTGCATGGCGGCTTCATCCCTTACGGCGGCACCTTCCTCACGTTCTCCGATTACTCGCGCAATGCCATCCGCATGGCAGCGTTGATGAAGCAACGGGTGGTGCATGTGTTCACCCACGACTCCATCGGTTTGGGTGAAGACGGCCCAACCCACCAGTCCATCGAACACGCCGCGTCATTGCGATTGATCCCCGGCTTGGATGTGTGGCGCCCCGCTGACACCGCCGAAACCACAGTGGCCTGGGCCGTGGCTTTGCAAAATGCGCACCGCCCGACCGCGCTGTTGTTGAGTCGCCAAAACCTGCCGTATTTGCCCAAAGGTGACAGCGCGGCCAAAGACGCGAGCGGACTCGACGCCATCAACAAAGGGGCTTATGTCTTGGCCGAACCGTCTGAAGTGGGCATGAACAAAAAAGCGCAAGCCGTCATCATCGCCACGGGTTCCGAAGTGCAACTCGCGCTCAAAGCGCAAGCATTGCTGGCGCAACACAAAGTCGCGGTGCGCGTGGTGTCCATGCCCAGCACAACCACGTTTGATCGCCAAAGCGTGGCCTACAAATCGGCGGTGTTGCCCGCTGGTGTGCCCCGCATCGCGGTTGAAATGGGCAGCACCGATGGTTGGTGGAAATACGGTGTGTCAGCGGTGGTCGGCATCGACACCTATGGCGAAAGCGCACCGGCCCCGGTCTTGTTCAAGCATTTCGGCTTCACGCCGGAAAACGTCGCTGACACGGTGCGCGCCGTGTTGCAGCGCGCCTGAAAGTTTTGACTGGCCCCGCCGCGCAGTGCAGGGCCAGCGCATCTCTCACCCGTTTTTAAACAGAAAGAGCATCCATGGCTATCAAAGTAGGTATCAACGGATTCGGTCGCATCGGACGCATGGTGTTTCGTGCCGCCATCCAAAACTTCAACGACATTGAAATCGTCGCCATCAACGATTTGTTGGAACCCGATTACTTGGCTTACATGCTGAAGTACGACAGCGTGCATGGCCGCTTCAAAGGCGATGTGTCGATCGACAACGGCATGTTGGTCGTCAATGGCAAAAAAATCCGTTTGACCCAAGAGCGTGACCCCGCAGCCCTGAAGTGGAACGAGGTCGGTGCTGACATCGTGATCGAAGCCACAGGCTTGTTTTTGGACAAACCCACCGCAGAAAAGCATTTGGCCGCTGGCGCCAAAAAAGTGTTGTTGTCTGCGCCGTCCAAAGACGACACACCGATGTTTGTGTTTGGCGTCAACCACGCCACGTATGCCGGACAAACGATTGTGTCTAACGCATCGTGCACCACCAACTGTTTGGCCCCCGTCGCCAAAGTGTTGAACGACAAATGGGGCATCAAACGCGGTCTCATGACCACGGTGCACGCAGCGACCGCCACCCAAAAAACCGTTGACGGACCGTCCAACAAAGACTGGCGCGGAGGCCGTGGCATTTTGGAAAACATCATTCCCAGCAGCACCGGTGCTGCCAAAGCCGTGGGCGTGGTCATCCCCGCGTTGAACAAAAAACTCACGGGCATGTCGTTTCGCGTGCCGACCTCTGATGTGTCAGTCGTTGACTTGACCGTCGAGTTGGAAAAACCCGCCAGCTACGCCGAGATCTGCGCTGAAATGAAAGCCCAAAGCCTGGGCGCACTGAAAGGCGTGTTGGGCTACACCGAAGACAAAGTGGTGGCCACCGATTTCCGTGGCGAGCCCTGCACCTCGGTGTTTGACGCAGACGCGGGCATCGCTTTGGACAGCACCTTCGTCAAAGTGGTCAGCTGGTATGACAACGAATGGGGTTATTCGAACAAGTGCCTCGAGATGGTTCGTGTGATTGCCAAATAATTCGCAGGTGACAGTTTCCAATTTTCAAACGCGCATTCGTCAGGCCGCCAGCGATCGCCAGACATTGCGCATTCAAGCCGGCCACACCAAACATTTTTATGGCGAACAGACCAACGCCCATGCGGTGTTGGATGTGCGTGAGCACACCGGAGTGGTCAGTTACGAGCCCAGCGAACTGGTGGTGACCGCGCGTTGCGGCACGCCGTTGCAAATGTTGGAAGACCTGTTGGCCAAAGAAGGCCAATGCTTGGCGTACGAGCCACCACATTTCGGTGCGTCGGCCACTGTCGGCGGCATGGTGGCTGCCGGGCTGGCCGGCCCGTCACGTGCCAATGTGGGCGGGGTTCGCGACCATGTTTTGGGCGCCAAATTGATCAACGGCTTGGGCGAGGAATTGACCTTTGGCGGCCAAGTCATGAAAAACGTCGCAGGCTATGACGTGTCGCGCTTGTTGGCGGGCAGCATGGGAACGCTGGGTGTGATCACCGAGGTGTCGCTCAAGGTGCTGCCTGTCGCGCCCGCCGAGGCGACATTGGCATGCCATGTGAACCAAGCGCAGGCGCTCGACCTGTTGCACCGGTGGGGCGCACAAGCGTTGCCATTGAATGCCAGCGCGTGGTTGCATGACGACCAAAGCCAGCCTGCGGGTGAGCGTTTGTTTGTGCGGCTGCGCGGTGCGGTGGCGGCGGTGCAAGCCGCCTGTCCGCGCATGGTGGCCGATGTGCAAGCGCTCGGTGGCACGGCACACCGCATGGACAACGAACAAGCCATGCGCGATTGGCAAGCGGGACGCGAACTCACCCTGCCTTTTTTCAAGTCGCCTTCACCGGACAGGTGTTTGTGGCGACTGAGCTTGCCGCAAACCGCGCCGGTGTTGAACCTGCCTTACCCGGTGTACATCGAATGGCACGGCGGCTTGCGTTGGTTATGGGCCCCGGTGTCTGCGGCCACCACCATTCGCCAAACCGCGCACGCGCTCGGCGGCCATGCCACGGTGTTTCGTCAGCCGCAAGCCGCGGCGGTGAACCTGCCGGTGTTTTCTCCTTTGTCTGAAGTGCAGCAGCGCATTCAGCGTGAATTGCAACAACAGTTTGACCCGCACGGTGTGTTCAACACGGGCCGTTTGGGTATTTGAGTCGCCATGCAAACCCATCTCTCTCCCGAATACCAGCACACCGCAGACGGCCAAGAAGCCGAAGCCATTTTGCGCAAGTGTGTGCACTGTGGTTTTTGCACGGCGACCTGCCCCACTTACCAACTGTTGGGCGACGAGCTTGACGGACCGCGCGGCCGCATTTATTTGATCAAACAAGTGTTGGAAGGCGAAACCCCGACCCGCGACACGCAATTGCATTTGGACCGATGCTTGACCTGCCGCAATTGCGAAACCACTTGCCCCAGCGGAGTGCAATATGGCCATTTGGTCGACATCGGCCGCAAACTGGTGGACGAAAAAGTGCCCCGCCCGGCAAGTGAACAAGCGGTGCGCTGGGCGTTGAAAGAAGGCTTGAACTCGCCTTTGTTTGCACCTGCCATGAAGTTGGGTCAAACCGTGCGCGGCTTGCTCCCCGGCGCGCTCAAAGCGAAAGTGCCCCCAGCGCGTCACCCCGGCGCTTGGCCCAGCGCCACCCATGCACGCCAAGTGTTGATGCTCGCGGGTTGTGTGCAACCGGCCATGAGCCCGAACATCAACACCGCCACCGCGCGCGTGCTCGATGCCTGCGGCATTCAAACCGTGGTTGAACCCTTGGCGGGTTGTTGCGGCGGCGTGAAATTCCATTTGAATGACCAAGACGCAGCCATCGTGCAAATGAAAACCAATATCGACGCTTGGTGGCCGCATGTGGAACAAGGCGTAGAAGC
>CANGZG010000172.1 GCA_947458415.1 Comamonadaceae bacterium
CATGGCGGATGGATGGAAGACACGTCAGCCCATAACTGCTCCACAGGAATGCGCGCCCATTCACTGCCTTGGCTCAAAGGCACAGTGACGACTGAGACCAAGCAACCCAAGCATATGAACACCAATGCAGGAATGGTGTTCGAAAACGGGTCGCCAGCGGTCAAGTCTTCGGCTGACATTTGAAGTGTGGGAGATGAACTGGTGGTGTTGAGCACCAGCACAGGCGGCTTGACCTCTTGCCCCAGTTTCAGCACGGGGCCGGGATTGCCCCCGACTTTCAATGATGGAGAGGGTGTCATTCAGGTGTGGGCCTTGTGGGCATCCAAAATCGCGGTGAATATCTGCGTGATTTCTTCCAATTTTTGTTCTGAAATTTCTTGTCCCTCAATGATGGAGCGCTTGAGTGTCATTTCATAAGGCGTGTCAGTCACCTCGTTCACACCAATCGTTAATTCGCGGTTAAGAATGAACACCAAGACAGCGATGACAATGCCTGCCACGGTCAAACCAAAGGTCCACGCCATTTCTTGCATTTGTGCAGCAACGTAGGCCCCTACAGCGAACAAGACGAACCAAAACAAAGCTTTCTTCCAAGGTCTGACCGTTCCAAAGTAAATTGAACTGACCGAGTGGATCGGCATGATGACTTTGGTGAAACCAAAAATGCTGCTTGACTCGTAACAGACCTTGTCATAAAGAATGCGCAAACAGAAGTTGGGATCGAGTTTTAACAGCGCGAATAACCAAGCAAAAAAGCCACTTTCACGAGCCAAGATTTCAACGTAGACACCGTCTTCTCGAGGGGTGGGACTGACAAAAAATTTTTTGACCACCAATGACATATTGAATCCTTGATTGAATATTGATATACAAACCGATGAATTTATCTTACCGATTTGATGAATCAAAACAATAACGCCTATTGATTCAATATGCATTCAAAGTGAAGCTTATCGGGTGAAAAAAATCAATCAGCCATTGCCCAAGCCACACTGTCTCTGACCACTTCGCTCTCATGCATTGACCAACGATTTACGGCTTGTCGCAAAGCCTGCGCGTCTGCGGTCAGTAATGCAGGCTGCGCGCGCAATGCATTGCCCACAGCGATGGCCAAGTTTCGCAACCACCGCACATGCCCAATGCGGCGAATCGCGCTGCCCTCGGTCATGCGCAAAAACATGGCCTCGTCCCATTGCATCAACTGCACCAATTGGGCTGAACCCAGCCCGTGGCGTTCGTCAAAATCAGGCAAGCTGCTTCTGACGGCGAATTTGTTCCAAGGGCACACCAATTGGCAATCGTCACATCCATAAATGCGGTTGCCCAGCAAGGGTCGCAATGCCAAGGGAATCGGACCCTCGTGCTCAATCGTCAAATACGAAATGCAACGGCGTGCATCGAGTTGGTATGGCGACACGATGGCCTGTGTGGGACACACGCTGATACACGCCTCGCAACTGCCGCAATGCTCACGCACTGGTTCGGACTTTGGCAGCGCCATGTCGACAAATATTTCGCCCAAGAAAAAGAACGAGCCCGCGTCGCGGTTCAACACCAAAGTGTGTTTGCCGCGCCAACCCAACCCACTTTGCACGGCCAACTCCGCTTCAAGCACCGGTGCGGAATCGGTGAACACCCGGTGACCCAAGGGCCCGACATGGGCTTGCAATTGATCAGCCAGTTGTTGAAGGCGTTGACGCATCACCTTGTGATAGTCGCGCCCTCTGGCATAGACCGACACCACGGCTTCGGTGGGTAGTTCTAAACGCTGGCGTTCATGTTGAAGAAAGCTGGGCATGTCGTCTGGGTGTGCCCCGGCCTCAGTCTGGGTAGTTTGACCAAGGTTCGGTTGAGTGCCAGCGAACGAGCGCTGCGGCAAGTAATTCATGCGGGCCGTGATGATGCTCAGACTGCCCGGCACCAACTCGGTCGGACGTGCCCGCTTGAGGCCATGCCGTTGCATATAGTCCATGCTGCCGTGGTGACCCGCCGCCAACCAAGCGAGCAAACCGGGCTCGGCATGAGACAGTTCCACCGGCGCCACGCCAATTTGGGAGAATCCCAATTGACGGCCCCAAAGCTGCAATTGCGCTGGCAACCCCTGCTGTTGAACGGACACATCATTCCTTTGAACCAAACACCGATTGTAAAAACCTTGAACTGGCCAGATGAGCGGTCATGTCAAGCGTTTGCCCAGCAACTCTCCACACAACCTGAACTGTCCAATGCGGTGTTGTGCTTGCGAGGTGACTTGGGCTGCGGCAAAACCACACTCACGCGTTACCTGTTGCAAGCGCTGGGGTTTCAAGGCCGCGTCAAAAGCCCCACATACGCAGTGGTCGAAGGCTATGAACTCATGCACCAGGGTCAGCCATTGCAAGTGTGGCATTTTGATTTTTACCGATTCAAAGACCCGCAAGAATGGGAAGACGCAGGCTTTCGCGACATGTTTGCTGAGCCTGGTTTGAAAGTATGTGAATGGCCCGAAAAAGCGAGCGGTTTTTTACCCACGGCAGACCTTGACTTGCAATGGCATGTCAATATCGACGACAGCCGAGAAGTCACGGTGTCCGCCAACACCGCCATCGGCGGAAAGCTCGTGCCATGAATTCGCCCACACCTCCCTTGTTTTACTCGTCAGCACAGGCGCGCGATTGACCATGGACAGACGGCTTTTGCTTCAAACCGGTTCATTGGTGCTGTTGCTCGGCCGTGCTCAACTGGCCCGTGGTGCCAGCATCATTGCGGTGCGGGTTTGGCCTGCCAATGACTACACACGCGTGACGATCGAATCTGACACGGCCTTGGTGACCAAGCACACCTTTGTCGCTCAACCGCCAAGGCTGGCTGTCGACATTGAAGGCATTGAACTGAATGCGGCTTTGCGCGAATTGGTTGGCAAGGTGCGCAGCGATGACCCCTACATCACCGGTGTACGGGTGGGCCAATTCACACCCACCACGGTGCGACTCGTGTTGGACTTGCGTCAACCCGTCAAGCCGCAAGTGTTCAACCTTGAACCATTGCAATCGGGTCAAGCCAATTTCCAATACCGACTTGTGCTGGACTTGTTTCCCTTGTCCGTGATTGACCCGCTGGAAGCCTTGATTGCTGAAAAACTTCGCGATGACCATCAGCCCGCCACTGGCAAAGATGCCTTGGGCGAGTGGTTGAACACACATTCCAAGCCAAGCGCTCAATCAGCCGTCAACACACCAACGCCTCCTGCTGTGGTCAGCTCCAACCCCGTGACCCGTCAAGAGACAGCGCCAGCGCCACTCCAAAACACCACGAGGGCAACTTCACCCACAACCTCTCCCTCCACTGCACCCATTGAAGCAGCTTCAAATGCGCCCGCAACACCGCCTGCAACCAAGCCCTCGGTGACCAAGCCCGCCACTGAGACACACCGATTTGAGCGGTTTGCGGTGGTGGCCTTGGACCCCGGACATGGCGGTGAAGATCCCGGCGCCATCGGTCCCGCAGGCACGCGCGAAAAAGATGTGGTGCTGCAAATTGCCAATCGGTTACGTGAACGGATCAATAAAACCGTGCTGAAAACCAAACGCGGGGATTTGCCCATGCGCGCCTTCATGACGCGGGACGCAGATTTCTTTCTGCCACTGCATGTGCGGGTGCAAAAAGCCCAGCAAGTCCAGGCCGATTTGTTCATCAGCTTGCATGCCGACGCATTTTTCACCCCCAAAGCCAGTGGTGCCAGTGTGTTTGCCTTGAGCCAAGGGGCTGCATCAAGTGCAGCGGCCAAGTGGATGGCCAACAAAGAAAACGGTGCCGATGCGATTGGGGGCCTGAACTTGAAAGTGCAAGACCAACATGTGCAACGCGCTTTGCTCGACATGAGCACCACCGCACAAATCAATGACAGCTTGAAATTGGGTCAAGAAATGTTGGGACAAATCAGGCGTGTTGGGAAACTGCATAAGCCCCAGGTCGAACAAGCAGGTTTTGCCGTGTTGAAAGCACCTGATATTCCGAGCTTGCTGGTGGAAACTGCGTTCATCAGTAACCCCGAAGAAGAAGCCTTGCTGCTGAGCGAAGACTACCAAAACAAACTCGCTGATGCATTGCTCAAGGGCATTGAAAGTTATTTTTTACGCAACCCACCTTTGGCACGTAACCGCTCACTGTGAGCGGCCATTCAGGCGGGCGGTGACTGCCTGGCCTTGTAAGCACCCCAGACTGCCAGCAATCCCGGCAACACGATCAATGCCCAAATGACTTTTTCGAAATGTTGTTGTACCCAAGGGATGTTGCCAAACACATAACCCAAAACCCCGATGCCAATCACCCACAACACCGCACCACTCACATTGAACAGTGAAAATCTGGCCCTGTCCATGTGCGCCACGCCAGCGACAAACGGTGCAAACGTGCGGATGAAGGGAATGAATCGTGCCGCAATGATGGTGACGCCCCCGTACTTTTCATAAAACGTGTGGGCTTGGTCATAGGCTTTGCGGTTGAACCAACGGTAATTGCCATCCAGCAGCCGTTGACCGAAATACCGCCCAATCAAATAATTGCACTGGTCGCCCGCCATCGCGGCGATCAACATCAGCCCTAACGCCAGCGGTAAATCGAGCAAACCTGCGCCACCCATGGCCCCCACGACAAACAACAACGAAG
>CANGZG010000173.1 GCA_947458415.1 Comamonadaceae bacterium
CAAGATCAGGTGCGCGGTTGCTGGCAGTTGAAAGCTGACCTGTTGTTCATTGCTTTGCACCAGTTGAGCCAACACGGTGACATTTTGTTGCAAGCCGCGGTCAAACGGGACTTTGGCAATGCCCTCGGCAACCAACCAGGTCAGGCCAAAGGTGATTGGCCACAACAACAGGAAAGGTGTGAGCATCCAATCAAGGATCTCGCCAAACAGCGAGCGTTGCCGCCCTTGAAATAATTTCACCATGCGCGAACAAACATCAGGTGGGTGGCGGCAGGATTTTTTCTAAACAATAACCCAGACCACGAACCGTGGCGATGCGTATCGGGCCCTTTTCAATTTTCTTGCGCAAGCGATGGATGTACACCTCAATCGCGTTGTTGCTGACCTCTTCGCCCCATTCGCACAAGCGCTCGACCAATTGGTCTTTGCTGACCAAACGACCGACGCGTTGCAACAGCACTTCAAGCAAACCCAGTTCACGCGCTGACAACTCAACCATGCGGCCATCGATGGTGGCCATGCGACCTGCTTGGTCGTAGACCAACGGACCGTGTTTGATGGTGGCCGTGGTGCTGCCCATGCCGCGTCGTGTCAGCGCCCGCACACGCGCTTCGAGTTCTTGCAAGCTGAAGGGCTTGGCCATGTAATCGTCGGCGCCGTAGTCGAGGCCTTTGACGCGTTCTTCCACGCTGTCAGCCGCGGTCAAAATCAACACCGGCATGCTGTTGCCCCGTGCACGCAAACGCTTGAGAACTTCCAAGCCATGCATTTTGGGCAAACCCAAATCGAGGATGATCAAATCGAATTCGCTGGAGGTCATCAATGCGGCATCGGCTTCGCTGCCATTGGCAACATGGTCCACGGCTGCACCTGAAGCGCGCAATGTGCGCAGCAAACCATCGGCGAGTACCTGGTCATCTTCAGCGATGAGTATGCGCATGAGCCATCTCCCAGAGGTTTCGCAAATTCGTCAATTTCATTCTAGGCGCAGCACTGGTGTTGTGGCGCATGCAAGCCGTTGCCCTACGGGTTAACGATAGGCATTGCCATAGGCTTCCAAGCCCAGGCTGACCACGGTCGCTATCTCGTTGCCAACCTCTTGTCGAAACTCGTCTTCGGCTTGCGCAACGGCTTGCTCAAACGCGCGCAGCCAATCCAAACCCGTCTGCGTGAACACGATGCGTTTGGCGCGTGCATCCAAGCTGTCGGGCACACGTTGCACCAAGTCCCAAGCTTCGCATTGCGTCACCAAATCGCCCATGGCCTGTTTGCTCATGCCGGCCATCGCTGCCAATTCAACCAACCGCGCGCCGTTCAACGGCAAATGCCGTGTGATGTGAATGTGCGCCGCGCTGACTTTGTCACGTTCAGCGAGATTGGCCAAGGCCAGTGGCACATCAATGTGCCTGGCCATCAACACCAACACACGGTCGTCAAACCGCCGCATGGCGTGGCCGAGCAAGCGGCCCAAGTGTGATTGGCGCCAGTCCTGTGCGGAAGAAAGCAGGTTGAAATCCATCAATTTATGTGGGTGCGGGCGAAAGTCAGTAGGCTGAAACGTTCAGAACCGGAGTCTTTGGGAGCGACCGTACACCTACCTAGGCAAGCCAAGATGAACCTTAATGGCATCTTCGACAGCCAACATATCGGTCTTTTCAAGTGAGCCCAACTGGCTTTTTAGCCTGGCTTTGTCTGCCGCCATGATTTGGTCGGCCATGGCTTTGCTGGCCTGCCCTGCGACGCTCACTATGGCTTCGCCCGGATAGGCTTTTTCCGTGTTGCTTGTCAGCGGCACCACAACCACCCTGGCCAAGTTCCGGTTGGCGGCATCGTTGCTGACGATGATTGCCGGGCGGGTTTTTTTGATTTCAGTGCCCAAGGCGGGATCAAATTCAACCCACCAGACTTCACCGCGCTTCATTTGTCATGTCTTTCGCGAGTGAGTTGGTCCATTCCATCGCTTCGGTTTCGCGTCCTTGGTCTTGCGCCATGGCTTTGTATCCGTCATCAAGCGAATTGCCCAGCACATGAGGGCGTAACAAGTCCTCTATGAATTGGCTCATTTTGCGTTTGCCAACGGTGCGCCACAGTCCGTCGTAGACAGCCTCATCGAGGGTGATGGTCATTTTTTTGTGCATGATTGCCTTTAAACACGTTATACGTATACATCATAGCTTAGACCGCTGAAGAATGCGAATATCATGTCTTGCAGGTGATGACCGGTGCTGGTCAAGTGTCAAATTCAATGCCATTCCTTGCTAAACCCTTGTAGCCATTGGCTTGCAGCCTGATACGGGGTGTCCAAAAGACACAAACTTGAATGACTTTCAGCACATGGGCGGAAGACAGCAGGTTGAAAGCCATGCCTATATAGTAAGGCAAACTGACCAAAAAAACTGTTTACAGACTTCGATCGGCCAGTTAAAGTACTGTTCATGCATCCAGCCTGTGTTTCAGCACAGTCTTTCAAGAAGTTTTCAACCCATTGATACCAAAGGAGTTTTTCATGGATAACGTCAAAAGCATCGCCGCAGCCGGTGAAAAAGCCAAAGCCTTGCAAGCCGCACTCGCACAAATTGAAAAGCAATTTGGCAAAGGCACCATCATGCGTTTGGGCGAAGGCGAGGTGATCGAAGACATACAAGTCGTCTCCACCGGTTCCTTGGGTTTGGACGTGGCGTTGGGTGTCGGCGGTCTGCCGCGCGGGCGGGTCATCGAAATTTACGGCCCGGAGTCTTCCGGCAAAACCACACTCACGCTGCAAGTCATCGCTGAAATGCAAAAAATGGCTGGCACGTGTGCCTTCGTTGACGCCGAGCACGCTTTGGACGTGCAGTACGCGCAAAAACTCGGTGTCAATTTGCAAGACCTGCTCATCAGCCAACCCGACACCGGCGAACAAGCCCTCGAAATTGTCGACAGCTTGGTGCGTTCCGGCGCGGTGGACCTGATCGTCATCGACTCGGTGGCCGCACTCACGCCCAAGGCCGAGTTGGAAGGTGAAATGGGTGACTCCTTGCCCGGCTTGCAAGCACGTTTGATGAGCCAAGCCTTGCGCAAGTTGACCGCACACATCAAGAAAACCAATTGCACCGTCATCTTCATCAACCAAATTCGCATGAAGATCGGTGTCATGTTCGGTTCGCCTGAAACCACCACCGGTGGCAATGCATTGAAGTTTTACGCATCGGTTCGGTTGGACATTCGCCGCACAGGCACCATCAAAAAGGGCGAAGAGTCCATCGGCAACGAGACCAAAGTCAAAGTGGTCAAAAACAAAGTGGCCCCACCGTTCAAAACCGCCGAGTTCGATATTTTGTTTGGCGAGGGCATCAGCCGACACGGTGAAATCATTGACATGGGTGTGGCCGCCAAAATCGTCGACAAATCAGGCGCGTGGTACGCCTACCAAGGTGAAAAAATCGGCCAAGGCCGTGACAACGCGCGCGAGTTCTTGCGTGAAAACCACGAATTGGCCATCGAGATCGAAAACAAAGTCCGCGAATCCCTCAACATCCCTTTGCTGGCGGTTGAAGTGGAAGACACCAAACTGCAAGCCGTCAAGTGAGGGCCAACATGGGCGAAGCCAAAGGGCTCAGACTGATACAGGGCGGGGCGGTGGTCAGCGAGTTTGACAAGCCCTCGCCCAAGCCGGTGTCGGTCAAAGCCCGCGCGGTGAGTTTGCTCGCGCAACGTGAATACTCACGCCAAGCCTTGCAAGAAAAACTGGCGGCAGAAGACGCCAGTGCCGAAGAGGTCGAGCAGGCCTTGGCGCAGCTCGAAGCACGCGGCTTGGTGGACGACACCCGGGTGGCAGAAACCTTGGTCAACCGGCGTGCAGGCAAGCTGGGTGGCATGCGATTGCGTCAGGAATTGCAAGCCAAAGGCGTGTCAGCCGAGGTGGTGGCTGACACCATGGCCAGTTTGAAAGATTCCGAGCTGGCGCGGGCATTGGCGGTCTGGCAAAAAAAATATGGCAGGGTCGCGACCGACGCCACCACCCGCCAACGGCAAGCCCGTTTTTTGGCGACACGCGGGTTTTCGGGTGATGTGGTCAGGCGCATCGTCGCCGGCATGGACGAGCGCGATTAACGTCAGCCCAAGCCAAGCATCAAACCCAAATTTTGAACCGCTGCGCCGCTGGCACCTTTGCCCAGGTTGTCCAGCCGCGCCATCAACACCACATGACCATGCTCGTGGTTGGAAAACACCCGCAACTCCATCAGGTTGGTGTCGTTCAAAGCGGTGGCGTCGAGTTTCAAATCGTCGGTCGGGGGCAAGACCTTGACACATGGTGAATGTGCTTGGTTGGTCTTCGCATAGTGCGCTGCCAACGCGTCATGCAAATCACCCGCTTTCACGCCGGGCAAGCTCGACAAGTGAAGCGGTATTTGCACCAACATGCCTTGCCTGAAATTTCCGACACTGGGCACAAACAAGGGGCGACAAGTCAGGCCAGTGCAATGCATGATTTCCGGAATGTGTTTGTGTTCCAGGCCCAGCGCGTAGGCCTCAAACAATGGCGCGCTGCCTGCTTCATAGGCCTCGATCATGCTGCGCCCGCCGCCCGAATAGCCGCTCACCGAGGGCAAGCACAGG
>CANGZG010000174.1 GCA_947458415.1 Comamonadaceae bacterium
GAGCTCGAAGAAAAACAAGCACACGAACAAAATGTGTTGGTTCCCTTGCTGGCATCTGTTCAGGACCAGGATCGCATGCGCGAAATCATGGCCACTTGGCAGCCGGACACGGTCTACCACGCAGCGGCCTACAAACACGTGCCACTGGTTGAACACAACCCAGCCGAGGGAATCAAAAACAATGTGCTGGGCACGTTGCGCACGGCACAGGCTGCGGCTGAAAACGGCGTGGCAGATTTTGTGTTGATCAGCACCGACAAGGCGGTGCGCCCAACCAACATCATGGGGGCCAGCAAACGCTTGGCCGAAACCGTGCTGCAAGCACTGGCCGCCATCCATGCTGAAACCAAGTTCAGCATGGTCCGTTTTGGCAATGTGTTGGGTTCGTCGGGTTCAGTGGTTCCGAGGTTCAGGCAACAAATCCGCGAGGGTGGACCAGTCACGTTGACGCATCTCGACATCACCCGTTATTTCATGACCATTCCTGAAGCCGCGCAATTGGTGATACAGGCCGGCGCCATGGCCAAGGGCGGCGACGTGTTCGTGCTGGACATGGGGCAACCGGTGAAGATCATGGATTTGGCCTGCCGAATCATCGAGCTGTCAGGGCTTCAAGTCAGAGACAGCGCGCACCCTGAGGGTGACATTGAAATTGAAATCACGGGTTTGAGACCGGGTGAAAAGCTGTATGAAGAGTTATTGATTGGCGACAATCCCCAGCCGACCTCGCACCCACGGATCATGAAGGCCCATGAAGTGCACCTAGGCTGGACTGTTTTGGAAGACAAATTGCGCGCTTTAGAGATGGCGCTGAATATCAACGACGTGGCAGTCATTCGATTGATGATGCAACAGTTGGTGCCAGGCTACGTGCCCAGCGATGACATCGTGGACTGGGTTTACATGGAACAAGAAGCCGAAGCGCAAGCCTTGTCCAGGTGAGTGGGGTGACCATGACGTTTCGTGTCGACCCATCCCAGGATTGCCAGTCAATATTCGACAAAAGTATTCTTTTTATGTCAACTTCAATTGACATTTTCCTTGCCAATTGCTGTAAACCCAGCTAGACTGTTTCAACCATTCACCCCTGTCAGAAAGGTCTGCCATGAACGATAGCCAAGCGGTGCAAACCCGAAATAAATTGGCCAAGGTCTACATTGGTGGTGTCGTGGCATTCAGCGGAATGATCACCTTGTGGGTGTCGATTCTGATGATCGCCAGTCGCACCAGCTGAATCACCCCAACAGCAACGCCTTGGCGTTGCACTTCTTTCATCAACCCTTGCGACAACTCGCAGGGGTTTTTGTTTTTGGGGCGGGCATTTCACCGTTCATCAATCTTTTGTCATGGTCTTTGGCGATACTCTCTTGCACCACAAGGGTTGATGCGCCAGGTACTGGATTCAATTCAACAAACAGTTCAATGGGAGCAAGCGCCGCATGGCCAAAGATTTCGACACCATGGAAGACAGCAACCGTTCGGGCAACACCAGCATTCACCAGGTGTCGGACCCGTCCAAGCGGATCAGTCTTCAACTGCTGGCAGGCTTGTCGTTGCTGGCTCAAACAGCTTGGGCCAAAGCACAAAACGCCGCCGCCTCGGCCAGCAGCCGTTTGAATTTTCAAGCACTGTCCCCCAGCTTGGAAGACTTTGTGCAAGTGCCACCCGGCTACCGCTTCAATGTGTTGGCGGCTTGGGGTGAACCGGTGGGGATCGCAGGCAACATGCCCGCCTACCGTGCTGACGCTTCCAACACCGCCGAAGAACAAGCCGCCCAAATGGGCATGCACCATGACGGCCTGGTGTTTTTTCCGCTCAATGGCAGCTCGACCCATGGCGTGATCATGACCAACCATGAATACACCGATGATGGATTGCTTCATTCCGACGGTATAGAAAACTGGACCGCAGAAAAGGTCAAAAAGTCACAGAACGCCCATGGCTTGTCTGCTTACGAAGCTAGGCTGACAGAGCGCGGTTGGCAAATGGTGCGGCCATCGCGGTATGCAAGGCGCATCACCTTGGACACCGAGTTTGCCGTGGGTGGGCCGGCCGCCGGTCACCGCATGATGCAAACCGCCGCTGACCCGTCGGGCAAGCGGATCAAAGGCACGCTCAACAATTGCGCCAGCAGCATGACACCGTGGGGAACCTATTTGTCGGGCGAGGAAAACTGGTCTTTTTATTTTGCAGCGGGCGAAGCCATCTCGCCACACCACAAACGTTGGGGCTTGCGCGCCAAAAGTTTTTACCAATGGGAAGCGCACGACGAACGCTTTGATGCCGCCAAGCACCCCAATGAACCGAATCGGTTTGGATGGATTGTCGAAGTCGACCCGATGGACCCGCTCAGCACACCGATCAAACGCACCGCCATCGGACGCGGTGCGCACGAAGGCGCATGGGTCACGCAATCGGGTGATGGCCGTGCTGTCGTGTATTCGGGTGAAGACGCGCGTTTTGAGTACATCTACAAATTCATCAGCCGCGACAAGATTGCACCCGGCGGCGCGGCCGCCAACCGAACGCTGCTAGACCATGGCACGTTGTATGTCGCGAGGTTCGATGCCGACGGCACCGGACGGTGGTTGCCACTGGTGCACGGCAGCGGTCCTCTCACAGCGGCCAATGGGTTTGCCGATCAGGCAGAGGTGCTGATCAAAGCCAGGCAGGCCAGTGACGCCTTGGGCGCCACCAAAATGGACCGCCCTGAATGGTTGACCATCGACCGTGACAACGGCTGGGTGTACTGCACCTTGACCAACAACACCAACCGTGGCCAAGACAAACACCCAAGCGTGGATGCAGCGAACCCGCGCGCCAACAACACCATGGGTCACATCATTCGCTGGCGTGATGAGAACGCCTTTGCGGGCGACACCTTTGTTTGGAACCATTTGTTGTTGGCAGGCGATCCGGCCAATGAGCGCGAACAAGCCAGAGGCAACATCCAGGGCGATTTTTTTGGTTGCCCGGACGGTTTGAGCATCGGGCCCGGCGGTTTGTTGTGGATTCAAACCGATGTGCATTCCGGGCAATTGAACCAAGGCGAGTTCAAGCGCATTGGCAATAACCAAATGCTGGTGTGCGACACCACCACAGGCCAGGTCAAGCGTTTTCTCACCGGTCCGAACATGTGTGAAATCACCGGCGTGTCGTTCACGCCGGACGGCACCAGCTTGTTCATCAACATACAGCATCCCGGCGAAACACCCACCGACCGGGGGGACCCGAAATACCCTAACCAGTTTTCGAGCTGGCCAGATCACATAGACGACAACCGCCCACGATCAGCGACCGTGGCCATCCGTAAAATCGATGGCGGTGTGATAGGTTGGTGACCGATGGAACACCTAATCAATGAACAAGGAACATTGCATGACTTCATTCAACCCACTGGCCAAAGTGTTGGCCACGATCGCCCTCGTCGCGGGCAACGCGGCCATGGCGCAGAGCTTGGACAAACCCTTCACCGTGGTTGAGCCCGAGCAAATCCAGTGGAAGGATGCAGGCAAAGGCGTGAAGTTTGCAGTCATCTCTGGCGACCCCGCGAAGCCCGGGCCTTATGTGATTCGTGTGGTGTTCCCGCCCGGTGTGATGAGCGCGCCCCACTACCACCGCGAAGACCGCTACGTCACGGTCATGCAAGGCACATGGCTGGCAGGCACCGACGACAGTTGGGACCCGAAAACCACCCAACCGCTCAAACAAGGCAGCTACATGCAACACCCTGCCGGCGCGATCCATTACGACGGTGGCGGCAGCGAAGGCGCGACCGTGCAAATCATGGGCATTGGCCCGAGCAGCACCACGTTTTTGTTTCCGCAAGTCGGCGACTTTGGTCAGCCCTACAAGCTGAATTGAACGATGTTTTTTCTAAGTGGTTGGGGGCGCTTCTGTGTGGTGATTCTGGCCGGCTATGCGCTATGCATGCCATTGCACGCCGAGTGGCGCGAACTCAGCAGCACCGCCGAAAATCAGTTCTGGTATGACGACGCGATCGAACGCGAGGGCGACAAGGTGACCGTGTGGCGCATCACGGATTTCTCAACACCTTTGACCAATTTGGAAGGCAAAGAAGTGCGTTCTGAAAAAACACGCACCACCATCGATTGCGCGCAAAAAAAAATCGCTGATTCACAGGTCACGCGTTACGCGCAAGCGCATGCCACGGGTGAAGTGATGAACCATTACGAAACGCCTGTGCGTTTCACCCGGATTGCGCCGGGCAGTGTGGATGCGTTGTTGGCGCAATCGGCCTGCAGGTAATTGGGGTCAATTGCCAATTTTCCTTAAGACGGCCCGGAGGGGGTGTTTTTTTCCAGCGAAAGCGCAGAAAAAAAGCACACCGGATGGGTCGTCAAAGCGTGTCAAACCATGCGTCCCGGCAACCACAAAGCAATCATCGGAAAAGCGATCAATATCAACAATCGCAATAAATCGGTCACCACGAACGGGATCACGCCTTTGAAAATCGTGGTGAAGCTGACGTCATGCACCACGCTTTTGATGACGAACACATTCATGCCCACGGGCGGGTGAATCAAGCCCAGCTC